>NZ_JBHWIE010000454.1:0-5016 GCF_042732085.1 Actinosynnema sp. NPDC059797 | reverse complement strand
CCCTGTGGGAGCACCCCACCCTCGACGAACTGGCCGCACTGCTGGAGCGGGAGCTGTCCGGCCCCGCGTCCGACTGAGCGACGGGAGCGGGATGCCCAGCACCAGCACGCCTCGACACGCCCTGACCGCGGCCCAGTCGGAGGTGTGGGCCGCCCAGCAGTTGGCGCCCACCGACACCGCCTACACCATCGGCTTCTACCTCGACGTCGACGGCCCGGTCGACCCGGAGCTGTTCCGGCGGGCGGTCACCGCGACCGTCGCCGAGTGCCCGGCGCTGCGCGCCAGGTTCGTCGCCGACGCCGATGGGGTGTGGCAGGAGGAGGAGCCCCCGGGACCGGTGCCCGTCCCGGTCGTCCACGTCGCCGACGAGGGCGCGGCCGTCGCGCACATGCGGGCCGACCTGGACCGGGTGGTGGACCTGGCGCGCGGGCCGGTCGCCGCGCACGCGCTGCTGCGCCTCTCGCCCGAACGGCACCTGTACTACTTCCGCTGCCACCACATCGCCGTCGACGGTTTCGGGCAGGCCCTGTACTGGCACAGGCTCGCCGAGGTCTACACCGCGCTGGTCGAGGGCACGTCGCCGCCACCCTCGTCGTTCCCCCCACCCTCCGCCCTCGTGGCGGAGGAGCGGGCCTACCGCGAGTCGGCCCGCGCCGCGCGCGACCGGGAGTACTGGGCGGAGGCCCTGGCGGGCGAGCCCGCGCCCACCGGTCTCAGCGGGCGCACCGCCGCGCCGTCGTCGCGCCCGGTGCGCCACCGCGCCCGCCTCGCGGCCGCGGAGGAGGCGCGGCTGGCGGAGGTGGCGGCGCGGCACGGCGCCCGCCCGTCCGCGGTGCTCACCGCCGCCGTGGCCGCCTACACCCACCGCCTCACCGGCACGCGCGACGTCTCCCTGGCCGTGCCGTTCACCGGCAGGCTCACCCGGACCGCGCTGAGCACGCCCGGCATGCTGGCCAACGAGCTGCCGGTGCGGGTCGGGGTCCACCCCTCCGACCTGTTCGCCGAGGTCGTCGCCCGCACCGCTGCGGCCCTCGCGTCGGCCGCGCGGCACCAGCGCCACCGCGGTGAGGACCTCCGGCGCGAGCGCGGCGGCGACTCGCCGGCCCGGGTGCTGGTCAACATCCTGTCGTTCGACCTGGCGCCCCGGTTCGCCGGCCACGAGGCCCTGCCGGTGCAGCTGTCCACACCGCCGGTCGCGGACGTCGCCATCACCGTCTTCGGCTCTCCCGGCGCGCCCGGCGGCGTGCGGGTCGTGCTCGACGCCAACCACCGGCTCCACAGCGCCGCCGAGGCCGCCTCCCACCTGGACCGCTTCCTCGGGTTCCTGCGCGCGCTGCTCGCGGCGCCCGACGCCCCGGTCGGCCGGGCGGAGCCGCTCCTCCCCGGCGAGCGGGAACGCCTGCTCGACCTCGGCAGCGGCCCGCCGGTGCCGTCCGGGCGCGCGGATCTGCCGGACCACTTCCGCGCGGTGGCCCACCGCCTGCCGGGCGCGACCGCGGTCGCCTGGTCCGGCGGGTCGCTGACCTACGCCGAACTCGACGCCGCCTCCGACCGCCTCGCCGCCCGGTTGCGCGCCGCGGGCGCGGGCCCGGAGCGCTCGGTGGCGCTCCTGCTCGACCGGTCCGCCCACCTGGTCATCGCGACCCTCGCGGTGGCCAAGTCGGGTGCGGCGTACCTGCCGCTGCGCCCGGGCAGCCCGGCCGCGTACCAGCGGCGGCTCGCCGGGGAAGTCGTGGCGGTGGTCACCGACGCGGCCGGCGCGGCGGAGGCCGCGGGCCTCGGCGCGCCGGTGATCGCCGCGGACGACCCGGGCGAGGACGCCGGGTGCCCGGGTCCCCGCTCCACCGGCGGTCACCCCGACCGGCTCGCCTACGTCATCCACACCTCGGGGTCGACCGGCGAGCCCAAGGGCGTCGCCGTCACCCACGCCGACGTGGTCGCCCTGGCCCTGGACAGCGCGTTCCGCGGTGGCGCGCACGAACGCGTCCTGCTGCACTCCCCGCACACCTTCGACGCGGTCACCTACGAGCTGTGGGTCCCGCTGCTCAACGGCGGTCGGGTCGTGCTCGCCCCGCCGGGGCAGCTCACGGCCGCCGCCCTCGCCAGGGCCGTCGCCGAGCACCGGGTGACCGGGATGTTCCTCACCAGCGCCCTGTTCCAGCTGATCGCCGAGCAGGACCCGACCGCGTTCGACGGCGCCCGCGAGGTGTGGGCGGGCGGCGAGGCGGTCCCGGCCCGAGCGGTCCGGCGCGTCCAACTGGCCTGTCCGGGCGTGACCGTCGTCAACGGCTACGGCCCGACCGAGGCCACGACGTTCGCGCTGAAGCACGCCGTGCCCACCGCCGGTCACTCGGACACCGTTCCCGTCGGCCTGCCCCTCGACGGCGTGCGCGTCCGCGTCCTCGACACCCGGCTGGGGCTGGTCCCACCGGGCGCTCCCGGCGAGCTGTACCTCGCGGGGGAGGGCCTCGCGCGCGGTTACCGGGGACGGCCGGGGCTCACCGCCGAGCGCTTCGTCCCCGACCCGCACGGCCCCGCCGGGAGCCGGGCCTACCGGACCGGCGACCTGGTGCGGTGGACCGACGGGGGAGTGCTGGAGTTCCTCGGCCGCGTCGACGACCAGGTCAAGCTGCGCGGCTTCCGCATCGAGCCGGGCGAGGTGGCCGCAGTGCTGGCCGGGCACCCCGCCGTGGGCACGGCGCACGTGGTGGTGCGCGAGGACCGGCCCGGCGACCGGCGCCTGGTCGGCTACTTCACCGCGACCGCGCCGGTGTCCGCTGCGGAGGTGCGCGCGCACGTCGCCGCCGTCCTGCCGGACTACCTGGTGCCCAGCGCCTTGGTGGTGCTCGACGCGTTCCCCCTCACCCCCAACGGCAAGGTGGACCGGGCCGCGCTGCCCGCGCCCGAGCGCGCCGCGGGCGCGGGCCGCGCACCGGCCACACCGCGCGAGGAGGCGTTGGCCGGCCTCTTCCGCGAGGTGCTCGGTGTGCCCTCGGTGTCCGTCGACGACGACTTCTTCGCCGCCGGCGGCCACTCCCTGCTGGCCCTGCGGCTCGTCGGCCGGGTGCGCGCGGTGTTCGGGGCGGAGCTGGGCCTGCGGGAGGTGTTCGACGCACCGACGGTGGCCGCGCTGGCCGCCCGCCTCGCACCGGCCGCCGCCGGCAGGCCGCCGATCACGCCGCGCGCCCCGGGAGCGCGGCTGCCGCTGTCCTCGTCGCAACGCAGGCTGTGGGTCCTCGACCGCCTCACCGCCGACCGGACCGCCTACCACGTGCCGGTGGCCGTGCGACTGGTCGGCGACCTCGACCGCGCCGCGCTGGACACCGCGCTGCGGCTGGTGCTCGACCGCCACGAGGCGCTGCGCACCGTCATCGCGGAGGACGCCGAAGGACCACACCAGGTGGTGCTCGCGCGGCCCCGGTTCGCCGTGGCGGAACCGGGGGCGGGCGAAGCGCCCGCGGACCTGGTCCGGCGCCCGTTCGACCTCGCCGCGGACCTGCCGTTGCGCGCCTGGCTGCTGCCCGAGCCCGGCGGCGCGCACGTGCTCCTGCTGGTCCTGCACCACATCGCGGGCGACGAGCGGTCGCTGACCGTGCTGACCCGCGAGCTGGTGGCGGCCTACACCGCGGCCACCGAGGGGCGGGCGCCCGACTGGCGACCCCTGCCCGTGCAGTACGCCGACTACGCGCTCTGGCAGCACGAGGTGGCCGCGAACGGCGCGGACGGGGGCGCGGAGTGGTGGCGGGACCGCCTCGCGGACCTGCCCGCCGAACTCGCGCTGCCCGCCGACCGGCCCCGCCCGGCAGTGGCCTCGCACCGCGGTGGCGAGGTCACCGCCACCGTGCCCGCCCCGCTGCGGGGCAGGCTGGCCGCGCTCGCGTCGGACCGGGGCGCGACGCTGTTCATGGTGCTGCACGCGGCGCTGGCCGCCCTGCTGAGCCGTACCGGCGCCGGCGACGACGTCCCGATCGGGGCGCCCGTGGAGGGCAGGCCGTCCCCCGAGGTCGACGACGTCGTCGGGGTCTTCCTGCACATGCTGGTGCTGCGCCTGGACACCTCGGGCAACCCCTCGTTCGCCGAGTTGGTGGACCGCGCCAGGGACGTGGACCTCGACGCCTACGACCACGCGGACGTGCCGTTCGAGCGCGTCGTGGAGGAGGTCACCCCGGAGCGGTCGCTGGGCAGGCACCCGCTGTTCCAGGTGATGCTCGCCCTCAACGTCGAGCAGGACGCCGCGCTGCGTGCTTTCGACGCGCTGCCCGGCCTGTCCGCCTCGGCCGCCACCGTCGGCACGGGCACCGCCAAGTTCGACCTGACCGCGACCTTCGTGGACCGGGGCGGGGAGCTGGAGCTCACCCTGGAGTTCGCGCGCGACCTCTTCGACGACGGGACCGCCCACCGCCTGGCGCGGTGGCTGGTGCGCGTGCTGGAGCAGGGCGCCTCCCACCCCGACCGGCCGATCGGCGAGCTGGACCTGCTCGACGCCGACGAAGCCCACCTCGTGCGCGTGGCGTGGAACGACACCGCCGTCCCCGGCACGCCGCCCGACGTCTTGGACTCGGTGTTCGCGCAGGACCCCGCCGCCGTGGCCGTGGTGTGCGGCGGAGCGGAGGTCACGTACGGCGACCTGCTCGGGAGGGTGGAGCGGGTGGCGTCCGCGCTGCGGGCCCGGGGTGTCGGCGCCGAGTCCGTGGTCGGGGTGGTGCTGCCCCGGTCGGTGGACCTCGTCGTGGCGCTGCTCGCGGTCTGGCGGGCCGGTGGCGCCTACCTCCCGCTCGACGCGGGGCTGCCCGCGGAACGCCTGTCGTTCCTGCGCTCCGAGACCGCTCCCGTGCTCGTGATCACCGAGGGCGTCATGGCGGAGCTGTCCCGGGGGAGCGGCACGCCGCCCGGCGGTGCCGCGCTGCCGGACCAGGCCGCGTACGTGATCTACACGTCGGGGTCGACGGGTCGGCCCAAGGGTGTGGTGGTGTCGCGGGGGAATGTGGCGAACCTGTTGGCGGACATGCGGGTTCG
>NZ_JBHWIE010000453.1:0-5043 GCF_042732085.1 Actinosynnema sp. NPDC059797 | reverse complement strand
GTGCGCCTCGTCCAGCAGGTGCACGAAGTCCTCGACCGTGCCGAACTCCGGCAGCACCGCCCGGAAGTCGGAGATGTCGTACCCGCCGTCGCGCAGCGGCGAGGCGTAGAACGGCGGCAGCCACAGGCACCCGACGCCCAGCCACTCCAGGTAGTCCAACCGGGACGCCAACCCCCGCAGGTCGCCCGTGCCGTCGCCGTCGGAGTCGCTGAACGCCCGCACGAGCACCTCGTAGAACACGACTCTCTTGAACCAGTCGGGGTCCTGCCCGATACCGCTCACGGCACGACCTCCGCGCCCCCGCCCAGACCTCGTCGCCTCACCCTGATCGCCTCCTCGCCCCTCGACGACCTCTCCCCCTCACCCTGAACACGCCGGTGGTGTTTGACGAGCAGGCCGGCATGACTGCTTGGACTCGACGCAGTCCGGGGACCGGTGGCGCCGGTCGGAGGACCGATCTGACTGGCACTCGCAGTACCACCACAAGCTCACGCTCCCAACCGGGGCCCCGGTGGGCAACGGTGGGGACGTCGTCGGTGCTCTCACGCCCGGCGACGCCCCACCCCACGGAGGCAGCGATGAGCACGACGGAGAACGACCTCCTCCCCGTCATCCACTCGAAGGCCGGTCAGGGCCAGTCGGTGTGGTTCGGCGACGCGATCTACAGCTTCAAGGCCACGAAGGCCACCACGAACGGCGCGCTGTCGTTCGCGGAGGCGTCGGTGCCGCCCGGGGGCGGCCCGCCCCCGCACGTCCACCCGCACGCCGACGAGGCGTTCTTCATCCTGTCGGGCGAGTTGGAGTTCCTCGACGGCCAGAAGACCTTCCGGGCCGGCGAGGGCGACTTCGTGTTCATCCCGCGCGGCACGAGGCACCGCTTCCGCAACGTGGGCACCCACGTGTCGCGGCTGCTGTTCTTCTTCACGCCGAGCACCGGCATGGAGCACTTCTTCACCACGATCGGCACACCCGCCCGCGCGGGCGTCGCGCCCCCTCCGCTGACCCCGGAGCAGCAGCGGCTGATCGTGGAGCTGGCCCCCGAGCACGACCTCCACCTGGCGCTGTGACCGCCACGACCGCAGGACCGAGCAGGAGGCACGGATGAGCACCATCGAGACGATCAGGTTCCGGTTGCGCGACGACATCGACACCGAGGACTTCCTCCGGCGCAACCACCACGTGGAGACCGAGTACATGGAGCGGCGGCCGGGCTTCCAGTCCCGTGAGACCGCGGTGAGCGAGGACGGCGAGTGGATGGTGTCGGTCCACTGGGCCACCCCCGAGGACGCCGACGCGACCATCGCGGCGTTCTTCGGCGCCGCGGAGACGCAGGACTTCCTCGCCGCCATCGACCTGCCCACCGTGTCGTCCGGCCGCTACCGGCGGGTGGGCCGCTGACGATGGCGGACACCATGCGCGCCGCGGTCATCGACGCCTTCGGGCCCGCGGACGCGATCCGCGTCGCGGAGGTGCCCGTGCCTACCCCCGGTGACGGCGAGGTCCTGGTCCGGGTGCACGCGGTCGGGGTCAACGCCATCGACTGGTTCTCCCGGGCCGGTCGGGGCGTCGGCGTGCGGTCCTTCCCGGCCGTGCTGGGCTGGGACGTCTCCGGCACCGTGGTCGGCACCGGCGAGGAGGTGTTCGGGATGCCGCGCTTCCCGGACCTCGCGGGCGCGTACGCCGAGTACGTGGTCGCGCCGGCGGGCGAGCTGGCGGCCAAGCCCGCCGGCGTCGACCACCGCACCGCGGCGGGCGCGCCGATGGTCGGCATCACCGCGTGGCAGACGCTGTTCCGCCACGGCGGGCTGGCGGAGGGCCAACGGGTGCTGGTGCACGGCGCCGCGGGCGGTGTCGGCCACGTCGCCGTGCAGCTCGCGGCGGACGCGGGCGCCGAGGTCGTCGGGACGGCCTCGGCGCACAACCACGACTTCGTGGCGAGCCTGGGCGCGAGCCGGGTCGTGGACTACACCGCCGAGCGGGTCGAGGACGTGGTCCGCGACATCGACCTGGTGGTCGACACCAGGGGCGGCCCCGGCGCCCGGCGGCTGCTGGACGTGCTGCGGCCCGGCGGCGCGCTGGTCACGCTCAAGGGCCGGGACGAGGCGCTGGACCGGGCGGCGGCCGCGCGGGGCCTGCGCGTCGGCTACACCTACGTGAGCCCGGACGCCGAGGCGCTCTCCGCCGTCGCGGACCTGATGGCCCGCGAGGCGCTGCGGATCGCCATCGAGGACGTGCTGCCGCTGGAGCGGGTGGCGGACGCGCACCGGACCGGCGAGCGGGGCCACGTGCGCGGCCGGCTCGTGCTCGACGTGATCTGACCCCGAATCCCGCGCGGGGCGGCCAGCTAACGAAGTGGCCGCCCCGGAATCGGGGGACCTTGTGACCGCTCCGACGCTGGGACAGTATTCCGGGCAACGGGTGGACTGTTAAGGCCGCGACGACTCGCGACACCTCTCCGCACCCGCGATCATCGCCGGCCACGTCAATCGCAACCAAGCCAGGAGCGTGGATGATGACAGCGGAACAGACCAATTCCAGGACCGTGCGCGAGGCGACCTTGGAATTGTTCCGGGAACTGGGGCTGACGACGGTTTTCAGCAATCCGAGCCACACCGAGATGAAGTTGTTCGAGCAGTGGCCGGACGACTTCAAGTTCGTGATGGGGCTCCAGGAGGCCACCATCGTCGGCATGGCCGACGGCCACGCCCAGGCGACCGGCGAGCCGTCGCTGGTGATCATCAACGGCGGTCCGGGCGTCGGCAACGCGATGGGCTCGATCTACACGGCGGCGAGCGCGCACACGCCGATGGTGATCCTGGGCGGCCAGCAGGCCCGCAAGCTGCTGCTCGGCGAGCCGTTCCTCAAGGCGAGCGACGCGACCCAGCTGCCCAAGCCCTACATCAAGTGGGCCGGCGAGCCGGCGCGCCCGCAGGACGTGCCCGCGCTGATCGAGAAGGCCTACCACATCGCCAAGCAGGCGCCCGCCGGTCCCGTGTTCGTCGCGGTGCCCGAGGACGACTGGATCCGCCCGGCCGCGCCCGGCCCGATCAAGGTGCGCGAGGTGCGCAGCGCGGTCGTGCCCGACCCCGAGGTGCTGGCCACGATCGCCGGGGCGCTCGACGGCGCCGAGCGGCCGGCCCTGGTGGCCGGTCCGGGCGTGGAGATCGGCGGCGCCCGGCTCGACCTGGTGCGGCTGGCCGAGCGGCTCAACGCCAGGGTCTACGGCAGCCCGGTGTGGCCCCGGGGCAGCTTCCCCGAGACGCACCCGCTGTTCGGCGGCGTCCTCGCGCCGATGCCCGAGCTGATCAACGCCAAGCTCGCCGGGCACGACGTGGTCGTGGTGCTCGGCAGCCCGACGTTCACCCTGTTCACGACGGTGGACCTGTTCTCGACCAGCCCGGCCGCGCTCGACGAGAGCGACCAGCCGGCGCTGCCCGAGGGCACGCGGGTCCTGCACGTCACGGACAGCCCCGAGGCCGCGGCGTGGTCGCTGGCCGACGCGGCGTACGTCTGCCCGCCCGCGCAGGCCGTGCGCGACCTGCTGCCGCTGGTCCGCGAGCACCAGAAGGTGGCGCTGCCGTCGTTCCGGGAGGAGATCCCGGTGCCGGAGGCGACCACGCCGCTGACCCAGGCGTACCTGTTCCACCTGCTCGCGCAGGAGCTGCCGGCCGACGCCCAGCTGTTCGAGGAGCTGCCGATCGCCCGCGCGGACTTCCACGAGCAGATCCCGCTCGGCCCGGACAACGGCTACTTCGCCACCGCCAGCGGCGCCCTGGGCTTCCCGTTCGCGGGCGCCGTCGGGTACGCCGTGGCCCGGCCGGACCGCCGCGCCGTCGTGGTCATGGGCGAGGGGTCCGCGCAGTACACGCTGCACGCGCTGTGGACCGCGGCGCAGCACAACCTGCCGGTCACCTTCGTCATCCCCAACAACTCCGGCTACCTGTCGCTCAAGTACTACCTGGACGAGAACAGCCAGCGGGCCTGGCAGGCCGGGTGGGACCTGAGCGGCGTGAACATGGCCGAGCTGGCACGCGGGTTCGGCTGCCCCGCCGAGCGCGTCGAGTCGCCGGAATCGCTGCGCGAGTCGCTCAAGGCCGCGCTGAACGCCGACGGCCCCATGCTGCTGGACGTCGTGGTGCAGGACCCGGGCCTGTTCCGCCTCTGACCCTTTTCGCGCACCACCGCGACACGCCGCGTTCCCGTCCGCCACCGCGGGCGGGAACGCGGTTTTTCACCTCCTTCTGCCGACATCACGTACTGCGCCCGCCGGCAGCCGGTCTCCTTGTGAGCACTCCGCGAATTCCGCCACGATGGTCGTCGGGAGTAATTTACCGACCATTTTTCGTCGGATTTCGGAGTATCCCCGAGGAGAAATCATGGAGTTCGTGGTCGTTCGCCCGGGTGTGGCGGGCGGTTCCGATTCGGATAAATCCCGGTGGGCGTGTTCCCTGGTGTGCGCGGTGGCCGTCCTGCTGTCGGCGGCGTCCACCGTCCCCTCCCCCATGTACGTCCTGTACCAGGAGCGCTGGCACTTCTCGACGGCGACGACCTCGGTCGTGTTCGCCGTCTACTGCCTGTGCGCCCTCACCGGCATGCTGCTGTTCGGTTCCCTGTCCGACACCACGGGCCGTCGACCGGTGCTCCTGCTGTCGCTGGGGCTCGTGGCCGCGGCCACCCCGCTGTTCGTGTTCGCGGACGGGGTCGGCTGGCTGGTGGCCGCGCGGGCGCTCCAGGGGTTCGGCGGCGGGATCGGCGGGTGCGCCGTGGCGGCGACGCTGATCGACCTCGTGCCCGCGGGCGCGCTGCTGGGCAGCCTGACCCCGATCGTCGGCATCGGGGTCGGCGCGCTCGGCGCCGGCGCGCTCGTCGAGCACGGCCCCGCGCCCACCGTGCTGGCCCACGTGGTGCTGCTGGTGCTGCTGGTCGGCGCGGGCGCCGGGGTGCTGTCCCTGCCGGAGACGGTGCCGGGCACCCGCGGGCGCGGGACCGGGTGGGCGCGCCGGATCTCCGTGCCGGCGCGGGCGCGCCGGGCGTTCCTGGCGC
>NZ_JBHWIE010000452.1:0-5103 GCF_042732085.1 Actinosynnema sp. NPDC059797 | reverse complement strand
GCGGGCACCAGCGGCCACGTCCGGGCCCGCGCCCGCACGTCGGCGATGCGGTCGCGCAACCGGTCGGTGTGCTCGTCCTCGCCGGCGCGGGCGACCCGCTGCTCCCACCGCCGCTCCAACCGCGCGGCGTACTCGTGCTCCTGCTCGCGGTACCAGCCGACCTGCCGCTCGTGCAGCTCCCGGGGGTCGAGCAGGCCGACCTCGTCGGGGTGGCGCGTGGCCAGCGCCCAGGCCAGGCGCGCCGCCGCGATCGCGTCGCCGGCACTGGTGTGGGCGTTGTCCAGCCGCACCCGGTAGTGGGCGCACACGGCGGCGAGGGTGCGCTTGTCGTCCCAGCCGCGGACCGGGCGCAGGTGGCGGTCGACGCACAGCGGGTCGACCACCGGACCCGCCGACGGGAGCCCGCGGCCGTGGTGGCGGCGCAACTCGGCGTCGAGCATGGTCAGGTCGAACGCGGCGTTGAACGCGCACAGCGGCGTGGTGGGGAGCCACACCCGCGCCAGGTGCCCGGCCACCTCGGCGACGACCTCCGCGGCCGGGCGGCCCTCGCGGCGGGCCTGGTCGGTGCTGATGCCGTGGATCGCGGTGGCCTCGGCCGGGATGTCCACGCCCGGGTCGGCCAGCCAGGTGCGCGTGTCGACCTCGGGGCGCTCACCGGGCCCGCGCGGGGTGATCGTGACCACGGCGGCGGTCACGATGCGGTCCCGGTGGGGGTCGACGTCGGTGGTCTCCAGGTCCAGCGCGACCAGTGGACCGTGCGCCCACGACGGTGCGGGGTTGTCCATCCGCGCACCGTAGCGGGAGGGTCCGACACCCCCGCTCAGCCGCCCAGCACGTCCCGCAGGTGGTCGGCGATCACCGCGACGTGCGGGACGTCCACCAGGGACAGGTGGTCGCCGGGCACCGGCACGACCTCCAGCGACCCGCACGCGTCGGCCCACCCGAGGTCGTCGTCCCCCTGGAGCCGCAGGTACCGGGGGTCCAGCACGGTGGTCAGCGCCTCCCGCTCGGTGGCCCGGTAGAACACGACCCGGCCGGGGAAGTGCCGGGGCGTGAACCGCTCGGCCGCCCGCGCGTCCAGGTAGGACGTGCGCTGGTGCCGCAGCGCGCCGGGGCTGATGCCGACGCCGGCCGCCACCAGCGCGGCCAGCACCGCGTCGACCTGGGCCACGTCGTCCAAACCGGACACCGCCTCCCACGGCAGCTCGACCGCCGCGCCGTGCACCCGCCCGACGTGCGCCAGGTACCGCTCGAACCGGTGCCGCACCAGCTCGGCGGGCGGGACGTCGGGCGCGGGCAGCGGGCGCACGGTGTCGATCATCACCACCAGCCCGACCTCGTGGCCGCCCTCGACCAGCCGGCACGCCACCTCGTGCGCCAGGCACCCGCCGAACGACCAGCCGCCCAGCAGGTAGGGCCCGGCCGGTTGCGCGGCCAGCACCAGGTCCGCGTACCGCTTCGCCTTGGCGGGGATGTCGGGCAGGTCGTCGACGCGCTCGTAGCCGAGGCACGGCCGGTCGGGCAGCAGGTCCACCAGCGGCTGGTACACGCTGGTCGGCCCGCCGGCGGGGTGGAACAGGTGCAGGGGGCGCAGCGAGCCGCCCGCGCGCAGCACCCGCACCGGCCCGTCCGCGCCCTCGAACCGCCCGCGCAGGTGCTCGGCCATCGCCTCGACGGTGCGCGCGTCGCCCAGGTCCGCGCCCGGCGCCCGCCGCCGGACCAGCGCCAGCAGCGCGGCGACCGAACCCCCGAGCGCGGTGAAGTCGTCGTGGACGCCGAAGTCCCGCCGGCCGAGGACCTCGGCGCACAGGCCGAACAGCCACCGCTCGGTCGGGTCGCGCGGCTCGACCCGCCGGTTCGGCGGCCCGGCGCCGTCGTCGGGACGGCCGCTCGCACCGCCGTCCAGGTGCCGGGCCAAGTCGCGCAGGCTCGCGCCGCGCAGCAGCAGCGGCACCGGCAGCCGCGCGCCCAGCTCGTGCTCGACGGCGTTGCGCAGGCGCATCGCCATCAGGGAGTCCAGGCCGAGCGAGGTCAGGGGCGCGTCGGGGTCGGGCGCCGCGCCGAGCACCCGCTCGACGATCGCGGCCAGCCGGTCGCCACCACCCGCCACCCGGTCCACCGGCCGGAGGAACCCCTCCAGGAACGGCCGCCGCGCCAGGTGCGGGAACAGCTCCACCGCCGCGCGCGGGTCGAACCGCGCCACCCCGGTCACCGCCCGCCCGGACCGCACCAGCGCCCCCACCGCCGCCACGCCCTCGGCCGGCGAGATCGGCCGCAACAGCGGGTTGACGGTGTCGCGGGCCAGGCCGACGCGGCTCCACGCGCCGAAACCGATGCTCGTCGCGGGCAGCCCACCGGCCTGCCGCCACCGGGCGAAGCCGTCCAGCCACGCGTTGGCGGCGGCGTAGGCGAGCTGGCCGGGCGAACCGAGCAGGGCCGCGGCGGAGGAGAACAGCACGAACCAGTCGAGCCGGTGCCCGGTGGTGGCCTCGTGCAGGCGCAGCGCGCCGTCGACCTTGGGCCGCAGCACGCGCCGCACGTCGTCCGGGGACAGGCGGTCGGCCGGGGCGTCGGCCAGCACCCCGGCCGCGTGCACCACACCGCGCAGCGGCAGCCCGCCGGCCACGGCCGCCGCCACCAGCTCCTCGGCCACACCGGGTTCGGCCACGTCCCCGGTCACCACGACCACGTCACCGCCCGGCCCGACCACGTCACGGCCCAGCTCCGCCAACGCCCGCGCCGCCGGCTCGCGCCGCCCGTTCAGCACGACCCGCGCCGCGCCGCGGTCGAGCAGCCACCGGGCCACGACCCGGCCCAGCCCGCCGAGACCACCGGTCACCACGTACGCCCCACCGGGCACGACCTCGGCGGGCACGACCTCGGCGAGCACGACCTCGGCGGGCACGACCTCGGCGGACACGCCGACCCCCACCCGGCCCAGCCGCGCCACGTACCGGTCGCCGCACCGCCAGGCGACCTCGTCGTCGTCGCGGTCGGCGGCCAGCTCGCGGGCCAGCACCGCCGGGTCGTCCACGTCCACGATCGACGCCCGCAACCCCGGCCGCTCGAAGGCCAGCACCCTCACCGCGCCGCGCAACGCGGCGGGCTCCGGCGCGCCCGCCTCCCCGTCGAGCACCACCGCCGCCTCGCGGGTCACGACCCACAGCCGCCGCGTCTCGGCGACCAGGGCGGACAACCGCACCAGGTCCTGCTCCAACCCGTCGCGACCGGGCAGGAACACGATGCCGTCGGCGGGATCGGCCGGGTCGCCGGTCACCCGGTGCCCGGCCACGACCAGCGCCGCCCTGACCTCCGGGTCGCAGCCCAGCACCAGCCAGGTGCGCGGACCACCGCCGGCGGGCAGGTCCTGCCGCTCCCACCGGGCCTCCAGGGCGGGCAGCGCCGCCGCGACCGGCCGCACCCGCACGTCCAGCACCTCGGCCAGCAGCGCCCCCGCGTCGTCGCGCAGCCGCACCGACCCGGTCAGCCCGGCCGCGTCCCCGGTCACCACCGCCTCGCACCGGTCCGCCCGGCGCGGGTCGCCGTGCAGCCGCACCGCCCCGATCCCGACGGGCAGGCACGGCCCGTCGAGCGAGAGGTCGAGCGCGGCGGCGGCCAGCGCGTGCAGGCACGAGTCGAGCAACGTGGGCGGCAACCGCAGCGCCCGGTCCGGTCCGTCCGGGCGACGGAGCAGGCAGGCCGCCACGCCCTCGCCCGCCCGCGCCTCCCGCACGCCCCGGAACGCCGGCCCGTACTCCATGCCGACCTCGGCCAACCGGTCGTACAGCGCGACCGGCTCCAGCCCGTCCTCGCCCACCCCACCGGCCGCCGCGCCGCCAGCCGCCTCGCCCTGGCCCGCCCCGCTGCCAGCCTCGCCACCGGCCGCCGCGCCGCCACCCATCCCACTGGCCGCGCCACCGCCGGGACCGTCACCACCCGCCTCGCCACCGCCCGCCCCGGCCTCGAACACGACGGTCGCGGTCGCGTGCCGGACCCAGCCGTCGGCGGTCTTGGCCTGCACCTCGACCCGACCGCCTCGCAGCGTGGTGCTCAGCCGAACCTCCTCGGTAAGCGGCAACAACGCCTCGAACTCCACGTCCCGCAACCCCACCGGGCCACCCGTCGCCCGCGTGCCCGCCGCCAGCGCCATCTCCACGTACGCCGCGCCGGGCAGCACCGGGGTGCCCTGCACCCGGTGGTCGCCGAGCCAGGGCAGCGCGTCCACCCCCACGTCCGCCTGCCAGGCGTGCGTGCCGTCGGGCAGCTCGACGTGGTCGCCGAGCAGCGGGTGCCCGCCGGCGCGCGACCGGGGCGCGGACCAGTGCTCGCGGTGCGCCCACGGCGCGGTGGGCACGTCCACCACGACCCGCGGCCGGACCAGCCCGTGCAGGTGCAGCTCGGCCAGGTTGTCGTGGAACGCCCCGACCTCGTCGGCGTCGCGCCGCAGCGTCCCGACCAGCAGCAGGTCCGGCGCGTGCTCGGCGATCGGGGCCAGCGCCACCGGGTGCGGCGAGACCTCCAGGAACGCGGTGTGGCCGTCCTCCAGCGCGGCGGTCACGGCCTGGGTGAACCGCACCGGCCGCCGCAGGTGCGCGGCCCAGTAGGCGGCGGTGAACGGCGGCGCCTGGCGCGGGTCGGCCAGCACCGTCCCGTACAGGGGCACGTCCCCGGTCCGCCCGCGCACGTCCCGCAGCACCTCGGCCAGCTCCCCGAGCACCGGCTCGACGGCGGGGGAGTGGCCGCTGGTGCGCAGCGGCAGCAGGCGGGCTGCACGGCCCTCCGCCTCCACCCGGTCCACCAGCGCGACGAGCCGGTCGACCGGCCCGGACACCGTGCACCGGCGGGGCGCGGCGTGCACGGCAACGGACAGCGCCGGGTCGTCCACCTCGTCGGCGGCCAGCTCGACCGCCGCCATCCCGCCCGCGCCGTCGACCACGTCCAGCAGCCGGGCGCGGGTGGTCATCACCAGCGCCGCGTCGGGCAGCGACAGCGCGCCCGCGACCACGGCGGCGGCCACCTCGCCCACCGACTGCCCGATCACCGCCGCCGGTCGCACCCCGCGCGACGACCACAGCCGGGCCAGCGCGACCTGCACCCCGAACC
>NZ_JBHWIE010000451.1:0-5138 GCF_042732085.1 Actinosynnema sp. NPDC059797 | reverse complement strand
CCGCCGAAACCGCCGGGGCCGCCGCCCGGACCGCCGCCGGGGCGACCACCGGGCGGGGTGAGGCCGGGCGGGCGATAGCCGGGGGGCCGGGTGCCGGGGGGCCTGTTGCCGGGGCCGTTGCCCGGTCCGTTGCCGGGCGGGTAGACCCCCGGCGGGTAGATGCCGGGCGGGGTGGTGCCACCGCCGCCGCCACCGCCGGGCGGGACGTAGCCGCCACCACCGCCGCCACCACCGCCGGGCGGGGTGTAGCCGGGGCCGTTCCAGCCGGATTGGTTGGTGTTGCCGCCGCCGGGCAGGTCGCCCGTCCCGGTGCCGGTCCCGGTGCCCGTGCCCGTCCCGGTGCCGCTGGGCACGGTGGGCCGGCCGTTGATCTCACCGGTGCCGGTGTTGTTGTTCTCGCCGGTGCCGCCGGTGCCCGACATGGCCGGGGGCGGGGAGAAGGCGGGCATGGAGGAGCCGGCCTCCTGGAAGCTGACGGCCATGGTCGTCATGACCTCGGCCGCCCGCTCGTGGGCCTGCTGCTTCTCCTCGAACTTCTGCTCGATCTGGTCGATCGTGCCGGCCCACTTGAAGGGGTTGGGCTCGGAGAACAGCATGCGGTAGGCGTCGGCGGTGCTGAAGTCGACCGGCTCGGGCATGGTGTTCTTCGCCGTCTCGGCGGCCCGGCTCTGGTCGAACAGCTTGGTGCCGGTGAGCTGCGCGCCCTGCGCGGCGTCGCCCGCCCAGGTGGCGACTCCGGAGAAGTAGCCGCGCGCCGACTCTGCGGCGGGCCCTTCCCAGGCGCTCTGGCTGGCGTTGTTGGCGCTGGTCAGGTCGGCCTGCAACCTCGCCAGGGTGTTGCCGACCTTGGTCCAGGCGTCACCCTGCACGTTGGCGGAGGCCGGGTCCATGTTGTCGTTGACCATGGCCTTGAGGGCCGGGTGGTCGTGGCCCATGTAGTGCTGGCACGACGAGGACATCGGCGGCCGGTACTGCTCGACCACCTGGGCGAGACGGGCCTGGTCCGCCGCCATCTGCTGGTTGAGCGCCGCTTGGTCGCGAACGTTCTCGACCACGGCGACGACCGTCGGGATGATGCCGCTCGCCTCGTCCAGGTTCTGCTGCTGCTGGCGGTCGAGCTGTTCCTGCCGATCGCCGGAGTAGTCGATCTCGCTTGCGTCGCTGTTGTGATTTTGGTTCGGCGGCGTCACGACGTTCTCCTTGACTGACTGGGCAGCCTCGACGGCTGGCTAGGGCAGGTTCGGCTCGATGGCGGTCGCGACCTCGGTCGCGGCTTCGCACGCCTGTTCCTGGGTCGAGGGTGAGGAGGCGGCCACGTCGACGCGGGAGCCCGACGTGATCTCGATGACGATCGCGCAGGAGCTGTCGGTGGTGGGAGCGGTCGCGCGCTTGGCCTTGTGGCCGCTCATCGGGAAGTCGGAGAGCTGCGTGTTGGGACCGGGCACGAAGTCCTCGACCCCCAGCTCGGGGAACGGGATGACCCGGACCGCGGTCCGTTCGGCGTGCCGCGCCTCGCAGCCGCCCGCCTTCGCCTCTTCGATCCGGGTGAGACCGAGCTCGGACGCCACGCCTCGGAGCGCCTCGCACGCGTCGAAGTTCGCCAGGCTGTCACCCGCGGGCGCCGACGTCGTGGTCGACGTGCCGGCGTCCCCGGTCGGAGCGGCGGTCGTGCCGGTGGTCTCCGGGCTCGGCGTGCCCCCTGTGTCCGAGCACCCGGCCAGCACAGCCCCCAGCACGGTGACGGACAGCAGTGCCCGGATGACCAGATTCCCCGTCAAGACATCCCCATCTCAATAGCTCTTGAAGCCGTCGGCGCGCGCGTCGTCGACGTTGCCGTAGTTCTCGATGGCCTTCTCCAAGGCCTGCCGAGCCTCTTCCAACGCGGTCTTCAACTGCTCGACCGCCGGGACGATGCCGATCGTGCCGGCACCGCCCACCGCGCTCTCCCTGTTGTACCGCGCCATCGCCTGGGCATCGGGACTGGTGCCGAGCTTCGTCTCCTGTTGGAGGTCGTAGGTGTCCAAGTCGAGGGTGACGAGCTCGTCCTGCGCCTTCTGGATGGCCGAGAGGTACGCCTGGGCCCCGTCCTTGCTGATGGCGAACGAGCCCGACTCAGCGGCCTGCTTCAGGCCCACCATGCCGGCCGTCATCGCCTGCATGGACTGTGCGCTCCACGCACCTTCCGGCGCCACGGTTACCCCCTGCGAGTCTGCCGATCCCATCGGTCAAGGTACCCCGAAAGGGCTACCTTGTCCTGATTTTGACGACCGCCGCGCACGGCTGGTTCCGGTGTCACCCGAAAGCGCCAAAGGCCCTCTCACCTGCGACGCTGGGGACGCGACCCGAGGGCGCCCCCATGCGAGAGGGGCCCTCCCACCGGTCGGTGGAAGGGCCCCTCCAGGACAACGCCGGATCAGCCGAAGCGGCCGGAGATGTAGTCCTCCGTCGCCTTCTGGCTCGGGTTGGAGAAGATCTTCTCCGTGTCGTCCACCTCGATCAGCCGTCCCGGCTGGCCGACGCCCAGCAGGTTGAAGAAGGCCGTCTGGTCGGAGACCCGGGCCGCCTGCTGCATGTTGTGCGTGACGATCACGATCGTGTAGTCCTTCTTCAACTCCGTGATCAGGTCCTCGATCGCCAGCGTCGAGATCGGGTCCAGCGCGGAGCACGGCTCGTCCATCAGCAGCACGTCCGGCTGCACCGCGATCGCCCGCGCGATGCACAACCGCTGCTGCTGACCACCGGACAGCCCGCCGCCGGGGCGGTCGAGGCGGTCCTTGACCTCGTTCCACAGGTTGGCGCCGCGCAGCGAGCGCTCGGCGACCTCGTCGAGCTTCTTCTTGTTCTTCACCCCGGCGAGCTTCAGCCCGGCCACCACGTTGTCCCGGATGGACATCGTGGGGAACGGGTTGGGCCGCTGGAACACCATGCCGATGGTCCGGCGCACCTGCACCGGGTCGACCGACGAGGCGTAGATGTCCTCCCCGTCGAGCAGCACCTTGCCCTCGACCCGGGCGCCGGGCGCCACCTCGTGCATGCGGTTCAGCGACCGCAGCACGGTGGACTTGCCGCAGCCGGACGGGCCGATGAACGCCGTCACGTTGCGCGGCGGCACGGCCAGGGAGACCCCGTCCACGGCGTGGAACTTGCCGTAGAAGAGGTTGAGGTCCTTCACGTCGATGCGCTTGGCCATGACCGCCCGCTCACTTCGTCTTCGGAGCCAGCCACCGCGAGATCACGGTCGCCAGCAGGTTGAACAGCGTGATGATGATGACCAGGGTGATCGCCGCACCCCAGATCCGCTCGAAGCCCGCCTGCGTGGGGTTGTTCCGCTCCGAGGTCATCAGCAGCGGCAACGACGCCATCGGGCCGTCGAACAGGTTGTAGTTGATGTACGGCGCGTACGCGGCCAGCACGAGCACCGGCGCGGTCTCGCCCATGACCCGGGCGAGGGCCAGCATGATGCCGGTGACGATGCCGGACAGCGCGGTCGGGATGACGATCTTCACGATCGTCTTCCACTTCGGGATGCCCAGCGCGTAGGACGCCTCGCGCAGCTCGTCCGGGACGATCTTGAGCATCTCCTCGGTGGTCCGCACGATCACCGGCACCATGAGCAGCACCAGCGCCAGGGACACCGCGAACCCGCTGCGGCCGAAGCCGAAGTAGGTGATCCACAGCGTGTAGACGAACAGCGCGGCCACGATGGACGGCACGCCCGTGAGGATGTCGACCATGAACGTGGTGGCGCGGGCCAGCTTGGACCGGCCGCCGTACTCCACCAGGTAGACGCCGACGAACAGGCCCAGCGGCACGGACAGCAGGCCGCAGACCAGGCCCTGCACCAGGGTGCCGTAGATGGCGTGGTAGACGCCGCCGCCCTGCTGCCGGGACAGCAGCCCGGACAGCGACTTCTGCCACCAGTCCGGGTCGAGGACCACGGGGAGGCCCCGCTCGATCACCACGTACAGCACCCAGATCAGCGGCACGATGGCGACCAGGAAGGCCGCCCACACCAGCGCGGTGGCGACGCCGTTCTTCAACCGGCGGGCCCCGCTGACGCTCTGGAACGTCGGCGGCGTCGCCAGGCGGTTCAGGTCCGCCGTGTCGGTCGCTGTCATTCGTACTCCTTGTGACCGGCGACGATCGCCCGGGCGATCGCGTTGACGCCGAAGGTCAGCACGAACAGCACCAGACCGGCGGCGATGTACGCGCCCGCGGTGCGCGGGTCGTTGAACTCGGGCGCGGCGAGCGCGATCTTGGACGCGAAGGTGGCGCCGCCGTCGAACAGGCTCCAGGCGAACGCCGCGCCGGTGCCGCTCAGGATGATCATCAACGCGATCGTCTCGCCGAGCGCGCGGCCGAGGCCCAGCATGGACGCGCTGACGTAGCCGGCCTTGCCGAACGGCAGCACGGTGGTCCGCACGACCTCCCACTTGGTCGCGCCGAGCGCGATGGCGCCCTCCACGTGGGTCACGGGGGTGCGGTCGAACACCTCGCGGCTGACCGCGGTGATGATCGGCAGGATCATCACGGCCAGCACGATGCCCGCCGTGAAGATGGTGCCGCCCAGCTCGATGCTGACGTTGCCCTGGTCGAACAGGAAGAACCAGCCGAGGTTGGCGGTCAGCCACTCGCCGACCGGGGTGAGCACCGGGCCGAGCACGAGCAGGCCCCACAGGCCGAAGATGATCGACGGCACGGCGGCCAGCAGGTCGATGATGTAGGCGAACGGCCGGGCGAGCTTCCGCGGCGCGTACTGGGTCAGGAACAGCGCGATGCCCAGGGCGATCGGCATCGCGATGACCAGGGCGAACGCCGACGACACCACGGTCACCAGGAACAGGTCCAGGATGCCGAAGCGCATGTCGTCGACGTCACCGGTCGACCACTCGCGGCTGGTCAGGAAGTTGACGTGGTTGAGGCCGAGGGACGGGATGGCCTGGAGCAGCAGGAAGATGCCGATCGCCGCGATCAGGACCACGATGAAGATGCCGGACCCCGTGGAGAGGCCCTTGAAGATCCGGTCGCCCGGCCGGACGTGGGACCTGTTGTCGGCTTCCGCGGTCGGGGGAATCGGAGCCTCCGAGTCGGGTCGGGCGGCCGGAACGCCCCCGCGGGCCCCGGTCGTGCCGGTTCCC
>NZ_JBHWIE010000450.1:0-5149 GCF_042732085.1 Actinosynnema sp. NPDC059797 | reverse complement strand
TAAGAGACAGCGTACGTCCTGGCCGACGTTGTCGTACGTTAAGTACCCCCTATTTCAACGATCTTGTACCCATGCGCTGGCCCGCTGGGGTACGCGAACGTTGAATTCGGGGGTCCTGGGTGTTGGACACAGTGGTCCTGGGCGTACGACTCGCGAGGTCTGGGCGTACGACTCGCGCGGGGTCAGGCGTCTTCCAGGCCGATGGCGAAGGCCGCGTCGGTGTCGCGCTTGGCGTACGAGCGGAACGAGATGTGGGTGTCCGTGTTCAGCACGCCCGGCACCTTGGAGATGCGGCCGGGCACCAGGTCGGCCAGGTCCTCGTGCCGGGCGACCTTGACCAGGGCGATCAGGTCGACGTCGCCGGCGCACGAGTAGACCTCGGTGACGCCCTCGATGTCGGCGATCGCCTGCGCCGCGTCCGGGATGGTGTCGGCGGCGGCCTGGATCAGCACGATCGCGGTGATCACAGCGGTCCTCCTCAGTCGGGGTTCTCGACCGCCCACATGCTAGTGGCCCACGTCCCGGTACTGGTCGCGACCGGCGTCGGCGCGGGCCACCCACTCCCGCCACGACCCGGCGGCGCCGGCGGGCGAGGTCCAGGGCACGTCGCAGCGCACCAGGCGCGTGCCGGGGCGGTCGAGCCACCGCAGCACCACGCCCACCTCCTCGGCCGGCGCGCCGAACAGGGGGCCCTCGCCGGGCACGACGGTCTCCGCCGACGCCACCAGCGCCTCCACCACCGGCATCGGCGCGGTGCCCCGCCGCGCGACCCCGGCCGACGCCAGCCGCCCGTGCCGGACGACGGCGAACTCCCAGCCGCCCGAGCCGTCGGGGCGGGCGGCCACCAGTTCGGGCAGGGAGGCGAGGCCGGCCAGCCGCTGCGCCCGGTCCAGCGCCCGCACCAGTGACGACACCCGGTCGCGCCGGGTGGCGGCGTCCTCGAACCGGTGCGCCTCGGCCAGCGCGTCGAGCTGGGCGGCCAGCGCGGCCAGCGGTTCCGTGTCGACGCCCGCGACGAGCCTGCGGAACGCGTCGGCGGCGGGCCCGTACTCGGCCGCCGACTGCCGCCCGGCGCACGGGGCCTTGCACCGGCCCAGCTCGTAGAGCGCGCACGGGGTGCCCGAGGGGTTGCGCGCCGGGATGCGCTGGGCGCACGCCCGCAGCGGCACGGCCTCCAGCAGGGTCTCGGTCGCCGCCTCCGCCAGCCGCCGCGACCGGAACGGGCCGAACGCGCCCTCCCTGGGCGCGCGGACCACGGACAGGCGCGGGAACGCCTCGTCGGTCAGCACGAGCCACCACACGCCCTTGGGATTCTTGGAGCGCCGGTTGTAGGCGGGCTTGTGCGCGGTGATCAGCCGCAGCTCCCGCACCTCGGCCTCCAGCGGGTGGGCGCACTCGACCACGTCCACGCGCGTGGCGAGCGCGACCATCTCCCGCAGCCGCTTGCGGCCCTCACTGGCGGTGAAGTACTGCCGGACGCGCTGGCGCAGGTCGGAGGCCGTCCCGACGTACAGCACCTCGTCCGAGGGGCCCCGGAACAGGTACACGCCGGGCGTCGAGGGCAGGCCCGAGGCCAGGGTGCGCTTGCGGCGCTGCTCCGGGGTCACCTCGGGCAGGTAGGCGAGCAGCTCCTCCAGCGAGTGCACGCCGACCGAGCCGACCCGCTCCAGCAGGTGGTGCAGCACCTCGACGGTGGCGCGGGCGTCGGTGAGCGCCCGGTGGTTGGGCTGCTCGGCCACGCCGAACAGGGCGGCCAGCGCCGACAGCCGGCAGCTGGGGGCCTCGTCGCGGGTCAGCACGCGGCGGGCCAGGCGCACCGTGCAGACGACGGTGGGCTTGGGCCAGGCGTAGCCGTGGCGGAGGCAGGCGGCCTTCATGAAGCCCACGTCGAAGCCCGAGTTGTGCGCGACGAGCACCGCGCCGGCCGCGAACTCCAGGAACGCGGGCAGCACGGTGGCGAGCCGCGGCGCGCCGGTGACCATCACCTGCGTGATCCCGGTCAGCGCGCTGACCTGCGGCGGGATGCCCCGCTCCGGGTCGACCAGGGTGGCGAACTCCCCGAGCACCCGCCCGCCGCGCACCTTGACCGCGCCGATCTCGGTGATCGCGTCCTCGTCCGCCCGGGCACCCGTGGTCTCCAGGTCGAACACGACGAACGTGGTGTCGCGGAGAGGGGTGCCCAGTTCGTCGAACGTGAGTTGACTGGTCATCAGCTCGGCACGGTAGCCGCCGCCACCGACAAACACCGACAAACACCGACGGGCACCGGCGAACGAGGGGACGGGACGGGGTGGCGGGAGCGGGGCGGGCGGCCCCGGGGCCGGGCGCGGGATCAGCCGGTCGTGAGGTGGACCGATACCGAGAGTCAACGTCGCTGCCTCGTGTTACCGGATCGGTGGATGGGTAGGGTGGGCCGTAGCCTGTACGGGTGCAAGACCCGACCGCGCCCTTGGACGAGCTGGAGACCGGTGAGCCGGCCGAGCCCGTCGAGTCCACTGTGGACTGGAGTGCGCTGCCCGAGCCGCTGCGCATGCGGCTGGCCGAGCTGAGCGCCGACGCGCTGGCCGACCTGGCGAAGGTCGACGTCCCGCAGTCGCTGCGGGCGGTGGCGCGGTTCGCGCCGACCAAGCGCGCCCGGCTCGGCAGCGGCGCCCTCATCGCCGGGCTGCGGTCGTCGACGAACTTCCGCGCGGCCGTGGTGGAGTGGCTCCAGCGCAACCGGCCGGCGGCGCTGGAGGTGACCGCGCCCGACCCGGTGGCGGCGGGCGCGGCGGCGGTCCTCCAGGGCGAGGAGGTCGCGAACCACTTCATCGAGCTGGTCACCCGGCGCGTGGCGGACGCGGCGCTGCGGGCCGAGCGGGACGCCGCCGTGCAGCGCGTCGAGCGCCTGGAGCACGAGCTGGAGCGGTTGCGGGAGGAGCGCGCCGAGCTGGACGGCGCGGTGGACCAGGTCCGGCAGGGGGCCGAGGTCGAGCTGGAACGGCTGCGCAAGCGCTTGCGGGAGCAGGGCGTGCGGGTGCGCGAGGCCAAGGACCGCGCCGAGTCGGCGGCGGCCGAGGTGGAGCGGGTCCGCGCGGAGGCCGAGGCCGAGGTGCGCAGGCTGACCGCCGAGCGCGACCGCGAGCGCGAGCGCGCCGAGACCGAGCGCGCCAAGGCGCAGCGGGCCGTGGCCGACGCCGAGGTGGCGCGCCAGTCCGCGAAGGAGGCCCGCCAGGCCGACGAGGTGCGCCTGGCGCTGCTGGTGGACACCCTGGACGGCGCGGTGAACGGCCTGCGCCGCGAGCTGGCCCTGGGCGGCGCCGGACCGCGCCCGGCGGACCTCGTGCGGGGCGCCAGCGCGGCGCAGGGCGCGGTCGGTCGGGTGGAGGACCCGGCGGCGCTGGACCGGCTGCTCGCGCTGCCCGCGGTGCACTTGATCGTGGACGGCTACAACGTGACCAAGACGGGCTACCCGGAGCTGTCGCTGTCCGACCAGCGCGACCGCCTGGTGCACCAGCTGGCGGTGCTGGCGGCGCGCACCGGCGCGGAGGTGACGCTGGTGTTCGACGGCGCGGGCGTGGTGGCCGTGCCGACGGCCGCGCCGCGCGGGGTGCGGGTGCTCTTCAGCGATCCGGGCGTGCTGGCCGACGACGTGATCCGGGCGCTGGTGACCGCCGAACCCGAGGGCCGTCCGGTGGTCGTGGTGACCTCCGACCGGGCGGTCGCGGACTCCGTCCGTCGGCGGGGCGCGCACCCGGTGCCGTCCGCGGTGCTCTTGGCCCGCCTCGTCCGGGTGTGACACAGATCGTGTTTTTAACACCACGTGGGGTCACACCGTGAGGTCACGGCTGGCCCGTTCGAGACCGAGGGTGAACTCTTGTGGTTTTGCATCACCCGCTAGTGGACGATTCGACTCACTTTTCGTAACCTAGCCGAGACCTCGTGGAGGGCAGCCGACCAGCCTGGTCGGCGACGCGAGTTCACCGCCGAATCGGCCTGTCGGGGAGCCGAGCCGGAAATGCGAAGTTGACCTGTCGGGCACGTGCGCGTGCCCGGACCGGTAGGCGGTCCACACTGAAGGAGACACACGCGACTGTGGCGTCGCAACGACTCAAGCGCGGACTGCGCGGGGCGATGGCGGCCACGGCGGTGGCCGCTGCGGCGGTGGGCGCGATGCCCGTACCGGCCGGAGCGCAACCGAACACCCCCGCGAACGCCTCCGAGGCGCTGAAGAAGTACAACGAGCTGGCCGAGCAGGCCACCAAGCTCAACGAGGAGCTGCTGCGCGCCGAGGAGCAGCGCGACCTCAACCAGACCAAGCTCGACCAGGCCAACCGGGACCTCGCCCAGGCCACCCAGGAGGGTGACCAGGCGAAGGCGGCCGAGGAGGAGTTCCGGGTCCAGGTCGACAAGCTGACCGAGGCGTCCTTCGAGGGCGCGCGGTTCAGCCAGCTGTCGGCGCTGCTGGTCGCGGAGTCCCAGCAGGACTTCCTCAACCGCATGTCCGCGCTGGGCGTGCTGGCCTCCGACAACGACGAGGCGCTCGACCGGCTCGCCGGCGCCGTCGACGCCGCCGAGAACGCGCGCGAGCAGGCCGCCAAGGCCCAGGCCGACGCGCAGGCCGCGACCGACGAGGCCATCCGCATCGCGGACGAGATCAAGGCGCGCAAGAACGACCTCGACAAGCAGAAGACCGAGGTCAAGACCCAGCTCGACCGGCTGACCGCCCAGGAGCGCAACACGCTCCAGTCGGTGGGCAGCGTGCCGAACGTGAACGTGCCCGAGGGCACGGCCGGCAAGGCGCTCCAGCACGCCCTGAACCAGATCGGCGACATGTACCAGTACGGCGCGACCGGCCCCAACGTCTGGGACTGCTCCGGCCTGACCATGAAGTCCTACGCGTACGCGGGCATCAGCATCCCGCGCACCAGCCAGGGCCAGGCGGGCGCGGGTCGCGCGGTCAGCCGCGCCGAGGTCCGCGCCGGCGACCTGATCATCTACAACGGCGGCATGCACGTCGGCATGGCGGTGGACAACGCCAACGTCGTGCACGCCTCCACCGACGGCGTGCCGGTGAAGATCGTGCCGCTGTCCAACCCCGGCACCATCTACGCGATGCGCCGGATCGAGGGCTGACAGGAGCGACCGGCGGGGCCACCCTGGGTGGGGT
>NZ_JBHWIE010000449.1:0-5177 GCF_042732085.1 Actinosynnema sp. NPDC059797 | reverse complement strand
GTTCAGGTCCGGCTGGCGGCGGTCGAACAGGTGCAGGTAGTACTCGCCGGTCGCCTCGTCCAGCGTCCAGGTGGGACCGGAGAAGAACGATTCCCAGTTGGTGGGCTCCGCGCCGGGCTGCCCGGCCTCGAACCCTTCGCGCGGCGGGCGCCACCAGTACCAGTCGCGCTTGGGGTTGTGCTTGGAGGAGCGGGACTCGACGAACCAGGGGTGCTCGTCGGAGGTGTGGTTGACGACCAGGTCCATCACCAGCTTCATGCCGCGGGCGTGGGTCTCGGCGAGCAGGCGGTCGAAGTCCGCCAGCGTGCCGAACGCCGGGTCGATGGCGTGGTAGTCGGAGATGTCGTAGCCGTTGTCGGCGTGCGGAGAGGCGTAGACCGGCGACAGCCAGATCACGTCGACGCCCAGCCGTTCCAGGTGGTCCAGCCTGGTGATCAGGCCGGGCAGGTCGCCGACGCCGTCGCCGTCGGAGTCGGCGAAGCTGCGCGGGTAGACCTGGTAGACCACGGCGGAGGTCCACCAGGGGGCGGTGTCCACGGTGGTGGTCGCCGTCTGCTCGAGAGTCATGTGCGTCCTTCGTGGGGTGTTATTTGACCGCGCCGAGGTTCACGCCGCGCATGAGCGTGCGCTGGAAGAGCAGGAAGAACACCAGTGCCGGCAGGATGCCCGCCAGCGACGCGGCGGCCAGGGCGGTGGGGTCGCTGGTGTACTGGCCGCTCAACGCGCCCAGCGCGACCGACACGGTCTGGTTGTCCGCCGAGGGCAGCAGCACCAGCGGCAGGAAGAAGTCGTTCCAGGTCCAGATGAAGAAGAACGTCATCAGCACCGCCATCGTCGGCCTGGTCAGCGGCAGGACCACCAGCCGCAACACCTGGAACCGGCTGGCTCCGTCGAGCCTGGCGGCCTCCAGCACCTCGGGTGGGAAGGTGCCCAGCACGGAGGACAGCATGTAGGTGCCGAACGCGCTCTGGAGCACGGCGAGGATGATGATGACGCCGGTCATGGTGTCGTAGAGGCCGAGGTCGCGGGTGAGCACGAACAGCGGGTAGACCAGCGCTTCCTGCGGGATGGTGAACGCGAGCATGAACAGCGCGAGGATCCACACCCGGCCCCGGATGCGGCCGATGCCGATGGCGAACGCCGACAGCAGGCTCAGCGTGACCGCGATCAGGGCCACGCTGCCGCTGATGACCGCGCTGTTGAGCAGCTTGCGGTTGAAGTCCACGCCGCCCCAGAAGTCGACCAGGGCGGAGAAGTCCAGCTCGGTGGGCAGCGAGACCGGGCCGTTGGCGATGTAGTCGGGCGCGGGCTTGAACGCGTTGATGATCGCGATCCAGAACGGGAACAGCATCAGCAGGCCGACGCCGGCGACCAGGGCGAGCACCACCCAGCCGCTGACACCGCGCTTGCGGCGCTTGACCCTGTGCACGACGGGCGCGGGCGGGGGCGTCACGGTCACGGCCGGCTTCTCCAGGCTATCCACGGCCATCTTCGAACCCTTCGGAGTTGCGGGTCTGGTAGCGCAGCAGCGCGACCGCGACGACCGAGATCATCAGCGCCAGCACGGAGGCCACCGCGGCGCCGTAGCCGACCTTGGTGGTGGTGAAGAAGTTGGAGAACGAGAAGTAGGCGGGCACGATCGTGCTGGTGCCCGGCCCGCCGCGGGTGAGCACGAAGATCGGCGCGAACACCTTCAGCGCCGCCACCGAGGTGGTGATCAGCACGACCGCGATCTCCGGCCGGAGCTGGTTGAGCGTGATGGTGCGGAACTGCTGGAGCCAGGTCGCGCCGTCGAGTTCGGCGGCCTCGTACAGCGCCGGGTCGACCCGGGACAGCCCGGCCATGAACACCACCACGGTGTAGCCGATCTGGAGCCAGACCAGCACGTTCATCACCGCGTAGAGGGCCAGGTCGGAGTCGCCGAGCCAGTTCTGCGCCAGGCCGCCGAGCCCGAGGTCGCGCAGGGTGGTGTTGATGATCCCGTACTGGGGTTGGTACATCCACTTCCACAGCACGCCCGCCACCGCGATGGGCAGGATCTGCGGCAGGTAGTAGGTGGCGCGCAGGAAGCTGGCGACCTTCGACCCGAACTTGGGCGAGATGTAGTTGAACAGCACGGCCGCCACCACCACGCCGATGGCGGTCGGGAGGATCGCCATGGCCACGATGAACGCCACGCTGTGCCGGAACGAGGCCCAGAACAGCGGGTCGCCCAGCAGCCGCTGGTAGTTGTCGAACCCGATGAACACCGGGTCGCCGACACCCCGGAAGGAGGTGAGGCTGTACCAGAGGTTCATCCCGAAGGGCACGGCGACGACGGCGAGGAACCCGACCGCACCGGGCAGGATGTACCACCAGTAGCCACCGCGGCGTTCGGACGTGCTCCTGCGCCGCACGGCGGTGAGCGAGGACATGGCGATCCCTTCCCGGGCAGTTACGCGGACGGCTTGCCGGCGTCGTAGGCGGCCTTGATCGCCTCCACCACCTGCTGCGGGCTCGCGTCACCGCCGACGAGGTCGGTGGTGTTGGCCAGCAGCACGTCGTTCAGCCCGGCCACCGGCCAGTCGGGGTACCAGGCCAGGCTCCCCTTGTCGCCGGAGAGCAGCTCGGTGAACCGGTCGCCGACCAGCAGGCCCATCGCCGAGCTGGCCGCACCGGGCTCGGCCGCGACCGGCACGCCGCCCTTGTCGGCCAGGAAGTTCTGCACCTCGGGCCGCTGGGTGATCTCCAGGAAGTCGTAGGCGAGGTCCTTGTTCTTGGCCTTCGCGGGCACGACCCACAGGTTGCCGCCCGAGCCCAGGTGCAAATTGTTGCCGGGGAACAGGAACTGGCCGGTCTGGAACGTGGGCTGCTCGGCGATCTGCCCGGACCACCAGGTGCCGGAGACGAACATCGGGTACTGGCCGGCGATGAACGCGTTGCCCGCGTCCTGGGCCGGGATGCCGGTGGAGTCGGTGCTGATGTACTTCTTGTCCACCCACTCGCGCATCGTCGTGGCGGCCTTCTCCCAGGCCGACCAGTCCGGTTCGCCCTCGAACCGCTGGTAGGCGGCCAGGGACTTCTCGTCCATGTGGGCCAGGGCCAGCGAGTACAGCAGGTGCGTGCCGGGGTAGTCGGCCGAGCCCAGCGCCAGCGGCGTGACGCCCTTGTCGGTGAAGGTCTTGAGCGCGTTCTCGAACTCGGCCAGGGTGGTCGGCACCTGCACGTTGTTGCGGGCGAACAGGTCCTGGTTGTACCAGACGCCGACGTACTCGCCGTAGTTGGTGATCCCGTACCGCTTGCCCGAGCCCATCAGCCCGTTGTCGTCGTAGAGGCCGACGTCCTGGGCGGTGTTGTCCAGCTTCCAGCCCCGGCTGGAGGCGACCTCGGTCAGGTCGGTGAGCAGGCCCGCCTTGGCCACCACACCGGCGGTGGCGTTGCCCTTGAGGTACTCCAGCACGTCGGGGGCGTCGTCGGAGTCCAGGATGAGCTGCCCGGACTGCTGCATCTGCTCGTAGGTCTTGAGCTCCTGCTTGACCGTGACGCCGGGGTGCTCCCGCTCGAAGATCGAGACGGCCTGCTTCCAGGCGGCCGACAGCGCGCTGTCGTCGGTCTCCCACCACCACACCTTGAGCGTGTTCGGGTCCCCGGAGTCACCCCCGCTCGAACACCCGGTCATCACCAGCGCCAAGGCGGCGGCCACCGCGGTGGCCAGCCGTAGGGGGTGCTTGCGCATGTCGGTCCTCCAGAGTCGCGACGGCGGCGTCGCCTACCGGGGTTTTCTTTGTCGCAACATTAAGGGCGATGTGACTGTAACGCGTCAACCCGCAGCTAGTCACGTTTTTGTCACGCAGGAGGTCTTGTCAGGCAGTTTCGCGGCGGTACTATTGCGTTCCGGTTACCCCCGACCTCGACGAGGAGCGCACGGTGCTCGACGCCGCCTCACCCTGGGCACCCCTGCTGCCCTCCGCCCGCCGCGTGACGCTGGAGGTCCTGCTCCACGGCCCGCTGGCCCGGTCGGAGCTGGCGGATCGGCTGGGCCTGTCGACGGCGAGCCTGACCCGGTTGACCAAGCCGCTGATGGACGCCGGGCTGCTGCGCGAGGTGACCACGCCGAGCCTGCGCGGCGGCGGCCGGCCGTTGCAGCCGCTGGACGTCGACCCCGACGTGCAGCGCTTCATCGGCATCAAGCTCGCCGGGTTCCGCGCCTACGGCGTGCTGACCAACCTGCGCGCGGACATCCTCGACAGCGCCTCGGTCGAGATCGCCGAGCACGACGTGGAGGCGGTCGTGGCCAGGATCGCCGAACTGGTCACGTCACTGGACGACCCCGGCCGGCCGGTCGCCGCCGTCGGCATCGGCATCGGCGGCGTGGTCCACGACTTCGCGCGCGTCCAGCGCGCCGTGTTCCTGCACTGGAAGGACGTCGACCTCGGCGCGGCGGTCTCCCGGGCGACCGGCAGGCCGACGGTGGTGTCCAACGACCTCGACGCCCTGCTGGAGGCCGAGCACTGGTTCGGCGACGGCCGCGACGTGGACAGCTTCGCCGTGCTCACCATCGGCGCCGGCGTCGGCGGCGGCCTGGTCATCCACGACCGCCTGGTCGGCGGCCCGGACTCCGGGCTCGGCCTGCTCGGCCACTTCCCCGTCGACCCCCTCGGCCCGATCTGCCCCGAAGGGCACCGCGGCTGCGTGAAAGCCCTGCTCACCACCGATGCCATCCAGTCGCAGGCCGCCCTGACGCTGGGACGGCCCGTCACCTACGACGAGGTGCTCGACCTCTCCGAAACGGGCAACGCCGTCGCCGACCAGATCGTCGGCAGGGCGGCCCACGCGTTCGGCACGCTGATCGCGGCCGTCGCCAACATCGCCCAACCCGAGCGGATCATCCTGACCGGTGAGGGCATCCGCCTCGCCCAGGTCGCCGAAGCACGCGTGCGGGCCGCCATCGCCCAGTCGCGCCACCCCGAGGCGTCGCCGATCGACCTGCGGTTCATCAACGACGACCCCACGCTCTGGGCCCGCGGCGCGTCCGCCGTGGCGATCCAGCGCACCGTGCTGGCCGTGCTGCCCCTGCGGGCGGGCTGACCCCGCCACCTCGCGATCCCCGAGCAGGTCAGGGACCAGCCCGGTCGTGCCGCCCCTCGTGGACCTGCGGGCCCGATGAGCAGCGGGCGGGGGCACCAGGTCCATAGTAC
>NZ_JBHWIE010000448.1:0-5201 GCF_042732085.1 Actinosynnema sp. NPDC059797 | reverse complement strand
GTGCGGTTCCACACGGTGAGTTCGTGGCCCGCCGCCACCAGGCGGCCTGCCATGAGCGAGCCCATTCGGCCCAGTCCGAGAAACGCTAGTCGAGTCACGGGCGAGGACCGTACCGGAGGCCCGTGCTCCCGCAAGGGTCTTTCGGCGGGGTTCATCGACCGCCTATGGATCACTGATCGGCCTAACGGGAGTCACGCCTCGTAAGCAGGGAGGCGTGGGTCAAGGCCAAGTAAAGGACATTTGTTTTCCCTATTGCCACGAACGGTCTATTGGCCGTTCATCCTATGTTCACCTAGCGTTGCGGTCGCTCAGACGCCGTGAGGGCGTCGTTGCCACTGGGGGAAGCTTTGGCACCAACTGGAGCGCGCGCCGTGGAGCGCGCGCAGTACGAGCACGAGCGGGGACGGGGGACCTCCGGGCTCTCGGAGCTGGTGTGGCGCCACGTCCGGATCCGACCGGACGCGTGCGCCGTGCGCTCGCCCCGCACGGGGGAATCCCTGACCTACCGACAACTGTGGGCGCGCTCCGGGCGCCTCGCGGCCGACCTGGCGCTCCGAGGCGTCGGGCGCGGCGAGGTGGTCGCGGTCGACCTGGGCCGCTCGGTGGACCTCGTGGTCGCGCTGCTCGGCGTGGTGCGCGCCGGCGGGGCCTACCTGCCGCTGGACGCGCACGCGCCCGCCGACCGCCGCGCCGTGCTGCTGGAGGAGGCCGGCGCCCGCACCACGCTGACCGCCACCGACCTCCGCGACGCCGGGGCGGACGCCGGGGCGGGGGAGGACGAGGGGCGCGGTGTCGACGTCCGGGCGTCCGGCGACGACCCCTGCTACGTCAACTTCACCTCCGGCTCGACCGGCAGGCCCAAGGGCGTGCTCGTGCCGCACCGCGCGGTGGTCCGACTCGTCACGAATGCCCGGTACTGCACCGTCGAACCGGGCGACCGGGTGGCCAACGCCTCGAACCCCGCCTTCGACGCCACCACCTTCGAGCTGTGGCACACCCTCACCGCGGGCGCCACCGCGGTCGTCTTCCCGGCCGTGACCGAGCTGCGCCTCGACGACTGGGTGGAGCTGGTGCGGGCCGAGGGCATCACCACGATGTTCCTCACGACCTCGCTGTTCCACATGGTCGCGCGGGAGCGGCCCGGCGCGTTCCGCGGCCTGCGGACCGTCGTCGTCGGCGGCGAGCAGCTCGACCTGGCGGCCTGCCTGCGGGTGCTGGCCGAGGACCCGCCCGACCGGCTCGTCAACGGCTACGGGCCGACCGAGACGACGACCTTCGCCACCTACTACGACTGCACGCCCGACTCGCTGGCGGGTCGCGACCGCGTCCCGGTCGGGTTCCCCCTGCAGGACACCCCGGTCCACGTGCTCGACGCCGACCTGCGGCCCGTCGAACCCGGTGCGACGGGTGAGCTGTGCGTCGGCGGGCCCGGGGTGGCGCTGGGCTACCTGAACCGCCCCGACCTCACCCGCGAGCGCTTCGTGCCCGCACCGGACGGCGACGGCGTGGTCTACCGCACCGGCGACCTGGCCAGGGCCCTGCCCGACGGCGCGCTGGAGGTGCTGGGCCGCCGGGACCGGCAGGTCAAGCTGCGCGGCTTCCGGATCGAGCTGGAGGAGGTCGAGCGGGCCGTCCTGGCGACCGGCCTGGTCGACGCCGCGTTCGTGGAGAAGCTGGGAGAGGGTCCCTCCGCCTGCCTGGCCTGCGCCGTGCTGCCCGGACCGGACCGCGGGGACCCCGACGCGCTGCCCGCCGCCCTGGGCGAGGCCCTGGCGCGGTCGCTGCCCGCGTACATGGCGCCCACGCGCTGGCACGTCCTGAGTGGACTGCCCTACGGTCCCACCGGGAAGGTCGACCGCGCCCGGCTGTTCGAGCCCTTCCGGAGCGAATTCCACGGGAACGCCGAAAAAGGTGTATCCACCGCCGACGCACCCGCCTCCTCAACTGTGACGGGACAGGTCGAACTCGTCTGGAAGGAGGTGCTGGGCGTGTCCACAGTGGAAGCCCAGGACAACTTCCTCGACGCGGGCGGCAACTCGATCCTCGCGATCCAGCTGGCGTCGCGGCTCCGCGAGCGCCTCGCGGTCGACGTGGAGCCCACCGACGTCCTGCTCGCCGACTCGCTGGCCGAACTGGCCGACCGGGTGGGCGAGCGGGTGGCCGCCAAGCCCTAGCGGCACCCCGCCGACCACCGTCACCCCGGCCCGGCCGGGGGCACACCGCACGTCCCGACGCGCCACGGGTCGCACCGCGACCCGTGGTGTCCTCGCCATGCCCGATTCGGAGATCCCACGCGTGAATGACCTGCCTTCCGGCCCCACCAGGCTGGGTGCTCGCGTCGCGCCGCTCTCGTTCGCCCAAGAGCGGCTGTGGTTCATCGACGCCGCCGCGCCCGGCTCCGCGACCTACAACGTCCCGCTGCTGCTGAACTGGCGCGGGACCGTCGACCCCGCCGCCCTGCGGGCCGCCCTGCGGTCCGTCGTGGACCGCCACGAGGTGCTGCGCACGACCTACCACCTGCGCGACGGCGCGCTGGTGCAGGAGATCGGCGACACCGGCGAACCGGACGTCGAGGTCGTCGACCTGTCCGGGGTGGACGGAGCGCGGGACCGCGCCCGCGCCGAGGCCGCCGTGCTCGCCCGGCGGGGCTTCGACCTCGCCGCCCGGCCACCGCTGCGCTGCGCGGTGTGGCGCGGCGTGCCCGGCGGGGACCTGGTGCTGCTGGTGGTCCACCACATCGCGGTGGACGGCTGGTCGCTGCCCTCGCTGTTCGCGGACCTCGCGGCGGCCTACGACGCGGTCGAGTCCGGCCGGCCCGCCGCGCTGCCGGAACCGCCCGTCCAGTACGCGGACTTCGCGGTGTGGGACCGGGCCGTGACCGACTCGCCCGCGATGGAGGCGCTGCTCGCCAACCGCGCCGAGGAGCTGAACGAGGTGCCCGGCGACCTCGTGCTGGGCCCCGCCCGCCCGCGCGTCGCGGCGGCGGACGGCGACCGGCCCGGCGACGAGCACGTCTTCCCCATCCCGGCCGACCTGTGGAGCGGGGTGCACGACCTGGCCAGGTCGCTGCGCGCCACCCCGTTCGTGGTGCTGTTCGCCGCCTACCAGGCGGTGCTCCAGCGGTGGTCCGGCCGCGACGACTTCCTCGTGGGCACGGTCACCGCCAACCGCCCGCACGCCTCGGTCGAGGAGCTGGTCGGCTTCTTCGTCAACACCGTGCCGCTGCGCTGCCGCCCCGAGCCGGACCTGGCGTTCGCCGAGCTGTGCAAGCGGGTGCGCACCGAGGCGTTCAAGTCGCTCACCCACCAGCGCATCCCGTTCGACCGGCTGACCGCGCGCACCTCGCGCGGCACGGCCACGATCGGCTTCGCGCTCCAGAACATGCCCGCCCCGAGCGCGGACGGGCGCTGGGGCGCGCCGGAACTGCTGCCCACCGGGACGGCGAAGTTCGACCTGATCCTCATCGTCGAGGACGAGCAGGGCAGCCCGCGCGGGCGCGTCGAGTTCGACACCGACGTCTACTCCGCCGAGGTGGCGGCGCGGCTCGCCGGCAACTTCCTCACCCTGCTGACCGCGGCCGTCCGCGACCCCGCCACCACCGTGGCGCGGCTGCCGCTCGGCGCGTCCCGGGAAGGCGTCCTCGTCGGCGCCGACCAGGACCTGGGCGACGCGGTGTCGGTGCTCGACCTGGTCGGCCGCGGTTTCACCGACCCCGACGCCACCGCGGTCAGCGCCGCCGGCGACGGCGTGTCGTGGCGCGAGCTGGACGCCTGGTCGCGCGCCGTGGCGCACCACCTCGCCGACCGCGGCGCGGGTCCCGGCTCCTTCGTCCCCGTGCTGGCCGCGCGCGGTCCCGCGCTCGTCGCGGGCTGGCTGGGCGCGCTGCGCACGGGCGCCGCGTACGCGCCGCTGGGCCTGGACACCCCGGCCGACCGGCTGGACCACGTGCTCGCCGAGCTGGACGCGGAGGTCGTGCTGGTGGACCACGCCGGCGCGGCGCTCCTCGCCGCCCACGGCACGCGCGTGGACGCCGTCCGCGTCGAGGAGCTGCGCGCCGCGCAAGACGTCCCCGAACGGCCCTCCCCGGTGCTGACCGGCCGCGAACCGGCCGTGGTGATCTACACCTCCGGCACGACCGGCAGGCCCAAGGGCGTGCTGGTGCCGCACGGCGGCATGCTCAACACCGCCGTGTGGTGGGCGCGGGACATCGACCTCGGCCCGGCCGACCGGGTGCTGTGCACCTGGTCCACCTCCTTCGACGGCGCCACGCACGAGGTGTTCCGCTCGCTGATCGCTGGCTCCGAGCTGGTCTTCGCCGACGACGTGGAGCGGCGCGACCCCACGGCGCTGGCCCGGCTGCTGCGCGGGGCCACCGTCACCTCGATGACCCCGAGCCTGCTGCGCGCGGTCCTCGACGCCGACACCGACGACGCGCCCACGGCGCTGCGCACCCTCTACGTCGGCGGCGAGGGGCTGCCCACCACGCTGGCCCGGGAGTGCCTGGACCGCTGGGGCGTGCCGATGCGCAACATCTACGGCCCGACCGAGGCGTCCTGCATCAGCACCTTCGCGCCGGTGGACCTGTCCGACGGCCGGGCGCCCGCCATCGGCGTGCCGCTGCCCCGCACCCGCGCCTACGTGCTGGGCGCGCACCGGGAGGAGCTGCCGGTCGGCGTCCCGGGCGAGCTGTACGTGGCCGGCGCGGGCGTGGCGCTGGGCTACCTCGGTCAGCCCGAGCGCACCGACGCGGCCTTCCTGCCGGACCCGCACGGCGAGGGGCCCGACGCGCGGATGTACCGCACCGGCGACCGGGTCGTGCTGCGCGAGGACGGCCTGGTCGAGTGCCTGGGCCGGGTGGACGACCAGGTCAAGGTGCTGGGCAACCGCATCGAGCTGGGCGAGGTCCGCAAGCTGCTGGAGGAGCGGCCCGCGGTGCGCGCCGCCGCCGTCCAGGCCGAGGGCGAGCCCCTGAGGCTCGTCGCCTGGGTCGAGCTGGCCGACCCGGACGCGCCGCCGCCGACCCGGGACGAGGTGCTCAAGCCCCTGCTGCGCTGGCTGCCCGCGGCGGTGCTGCCCGCCGAGGTGCACGTGGTCGACGCCCTGCCCATGTCGGGCAACGACTAGACCGACTTCGCCGCGCTCGGCCGGCTGCGGTCGGTGCGCCGGCCGCACGCCACCGCGCCCGCCGGCGAGCTGACGCC
>NZ_JBHWIE010000447.1:0-5203 GCF_042732085.1 Actinosynnema sp. NPDC059797 | reverse complement strand
CCCCGGAGGTCCCGCCCCTTCTTCGTGCCGCCGATTTCCCCGAAAACCGAAATGCGCGTGAACGCCGGTGACTTTCCGTTCCGCACCGCGGACGAATTCCCACCTGAACGACCGCCCCCTCGGCAAGTCGGGAGAAGTGGCGCCGAGACGACCCCTCCCATACTGGTTCCCGAGTTGGCCGGCTGTGCACGCCGTCGACCCGGGCCGACGCCCGAACGGGAACGCGCCGGACCCGGTGACCGCGGCACGCCGTTTGTCACCACCAATCCAGTGAGCCTCGCGGGAGAAAATCCCGACGGCGGTCGGCGGGGAGATCATGGCTGAATTCGCAGGACGAACGCGCAGGCTGGTGCCGGGGGTGGTGACGGTCCTCGTCGCCGCCCTGTTGTTCGCGGTGTCGCAGAACGCGGTGGCGGTGTCCGGGGGTGACGAGATCGCCGCCCAGTACAAGTTCCGGGAGCTGCCCATCGCGCTGCCCCCGGGCTACGAGGACCGGGAGATGAAGGAAATCCGGGAGGTCAACCCGGCCTACTTCCGCATCCGCAGCTGGGTGTCCTCGGTCGGCGCGGGCATCGCGCTCAACGACCTCACCGGCAGCGGGCGCCCCAGCTCGCTGTGCATCGTCGACCCGCGCACCGACGAGGTCGTCGTCACCTACGCGCCCAACGCGCCGGAGGAGGACCGGTTCGACCCGTTCCTGCTCGACCCCGCGCCGCTGCCGATGGGCCGCGCGATGGCGCCCACCGGCTGCACGCCCGGCGACTACAACGTGGACGGCCGCACCGACCTGCTGGTCACCTACTGGGGCCGCACGCCCGTGCTGTTCCTGGCCGAGGCCGGCGCCGAGGAGGTGGCCCTCGACTCCTACCGGCCGCAGGAACTCGTCCCGCAGGTCACCGTGGACGGCGACTACCACGGCCCCAAGTGGCACACCAACGCCGTCACCGTCGGCGACCTCGCGGGCAACGGGCGACCGGACATCATCATCGGCAACTACTTCCCCGACTCCGACGTCCTGGACCCGCAGGGCCAGAACAACGTGACGATGAACGACTCCCTCTCGCGCGCCCTCAACGGCGGCGGCAGCCACGTGCTGCGCTGGGAGTCGGGCACCGCGGGCGACGAGCCGACGGCCGCCTACTCGCTGGAGACCGACGCCATCCCCTACCTGGCCGCCAACGGCTGGACCCTGGGCCTGAGCAACGCCGACATGACCGGCGACGGGCGGCCCGAGGTCTACATCGCCAACGACTTCGGCCACGACTTCATGCTGCACAACACCTCCACCGACGACGCGATCAAGTTCTCCGTCGTCGAGGGCGAGCGCACCCCGACCACGCCCAAGTCCTTCATCGTCGGCAACGACTCGTTCAAGGGCATGGGCGTCGACTTCGGCGACGTCGACCGCAACGGCAGCTTCGACATGGCCGTCAGCAACATCACCACCGCGTGGGGCCTGGAGGAGAGCCACTTCCTGTGGATCAACGACGCCGAGAGCCCCGAGCGCATGGGCGAGGCGATGGGCCGCGGCGTCGCCGACTTCACCCAGCGCGCCCAGGAGTTCAACACCGCCTGGTCCGGCTGGGGCTGGGACATCAAGATGGGCGACTTCGCCAACACCGGCAACCTCGACGTCGTCCAGACCACCGGCTTCGTCAAGGGCGACATCGACCGCTGGCCCTGGCTCCAGGAGCTGGCCATGTCCAACGACATGCTGGTGTCCAACCCGGCCATGTGGCCGAACATGCAGCCCGGCGACGACATCTCCGGCCACGAGGCGCCCGCGTTCTTCGCCCGCGGCCGGCACCACGACGTGTTCGTCAACATCACCGGTGAACTCGGCCTGGGCGTGCACCACCCCAGCCGCGGCATCGCCACGGGCGACACCAACCGCACGGGTGCGCTGGACCTCGCCATCGCCCGCCAGTGGGGCCCGCCCTCGTTCTACGCCAACGAGGCGCCCGACCGCGGCGGCCACCTGACGCTGCACCTGTACCGGCCGGTGGAGGGCCCGAGGACGGGCCTGTCCGGTCCGGGCACGCCGGTGTACGGCGCCACCGTCGAGGTCTCCACCCCCGACGGCCGCAAGCAGGTCTCGCAGCTCGACGGCGGCAGCGGCCACGGCGGCAAGCGCAGCTTCGACGTCCACTTCGGCTTCGGCGACTACACCGGGCCGGTGAGCGTGAAGCTGTGCTGGCGCGACCTCGACGGCCGCCTGCACGAGCAGACGACGCAGCTCGACCAGGGTGACCGCACCCTCGTCCTGACCGACACCGCACAGGAGGTTCCGGGCCGATGAGCGCCACCGCCAACACCGACCGGGCGGGGGCGGGCACACCGCCTCCCGTGTCACCGACCATCCCCCCGCCGAAGAAGCCCAAGCTGGACCCCCGCTACGTCGCGCTGCGCAACTTCGCCATCTCCATCAGCGTGTTCAACACCTTCGGCTACACCCTGCTCGGCTTCGAGCAGCCGTGGCTGTGGCCGATCATCGCCGTGCTCACCGGCTACGTCACCGAGATCGCGCTGGAGGTCGTCAGCGCCTGGGCCAACGGGCGGGCGCCCCGGTTCCTCGGCAACGGCGCGCGCGGGGTCTACGAGTTCCTGCTGCCCTCGCACATCACCGCGCTCGCGGTGAACATGCTGCTCTACGCCAACAACCAGCTGTGGCCGGTGCTGTTCGGCGTGTTCTGCGGCGTGGCGGCCAAGCACGTCCTCCAGGCCCCGATCGCGGGCCGGATGCGGCACTACATGAACCCGTCGAACTTCGGCATCACCATGGCGCTGCTGTTCTTCGGCTCGTGGATCAGCATCGCGCCGCCGTACGAGTTCACGGAGGAGGCCAACTACTACTGGCGCGTGATGATCCCGATCATCATCGCGACCGCGGGCACGGTGATCAACGGCATGCTCACCAAGCGCGTGCCGCTGATCGTGGGCTGGATGGGCGGCTTCGCCATCCAGGCGTTCGTCCGGCACTGGATCTGGGACGTGTCGCTCTACAACGCGCTCGGCGTGATGACCGGCGTCGCGTTCGTCCTGTTCACCAACTACATGATCACCGACCCGGGCACGACGCCGACCAAACCGCTCAACCAATTCATGTTCGGCAGCGGCGTGGCGTTCGTCTACGGCATCCTCATGGTCTTCAACGTCGTCTACACCCTGTTCTTCGCCACCGCGATCGTGTGCCTCATCCGCGGCCTGGGCTGGTGGGCGGCGCACCTGCGCGACAAGTCCCGACGGGCGCGGGCGGTCGCCGGTGGGCCGGACCCCGCGCCCGCCCGGCCCACCGGCCACGGGCACAGCGACAGCGGGGTGGTCCGGGTATGACCGCGCGCACCGGCGCGACCGGGCCCGGCGACCTCCCCGACGCGGAGGTGCTGCTGGTCGACGCGCCCGACTCCGCGTCGCTGCGACCGGCGCTGACCGGCCTGGCCGAGCTGGTCGCCGGCGCCGGCCGCGCCCGGCTCGCCGACCTGGCCGGCTCCCTCGCCGCCGAGCTGTCCGGCGGGCCGGCCCGCGCCGCCGTCGTCGCCACGACGGCGCAAGAAGCCCGCGCCCGGCTCACCCGGCTCGCCGAGCTGGTCGACGCGGGGGAGACGAGCGCGTTCTCGCCGGCGGAGGGGCTGTTCCTCGACCGGCGCGACGCGCCGCCCAGGATCGCCCTGCTGTTCCCGGCGCAGGGCCCGCGCGGCGGCGTCGCCGGCGCGGTCGGCCGCTTCCCCGCCGCGGCCGACGTGCTGCGCGCCGCCGACCAGGGCGACGGCCAGGTCCGGGTGGTGGCCGGTTCGCTGGCGGCCGCGCGGGCGCTGGAGTCCGTCGGCGTGCGGGCGGCGGTGGCGGTCGGGCACAGCCTGGGCGAGTTCACCGCGTTCGCGTGGGCCGGCGCGATGGGCGACGGGCAGGCGCTCGCGCTCGCCGCCCACCGCGGCCGGGTGATGGCCGACGCGGGCGACGGCGCGGGCGGCATGGCCGTCCTGCTCACCGGGGCCGAGCGGGCGACCGCCCTGGCCCGGGGGCGGGACGTGGTGGTCGCGGGCTTCCACAGCCCGCACCAGGTCGTGCTGTCCGGCCCGGCCGACGCCCTCGACCGGGTGTGCGCCGCCGCCGAGGACGACGGCGTGCCCGCGTTCCGCCTCAAGGCGCCGCACGCCTTCCACACGCCCCGCGTCCGGGCCGCCGCCGACGCCATGGCCGAGGTGCTGGCCGGCGTCGCGTTCGGACCGGTGACCCGGGAGGTCGTCTCCACCGTGACCGCCCGGCCGGTCGCCGCCGACGCGGACGTGCGCGGCCTGCTGCGGGACCAGGTCCTCGCGCCGGTCCGGTTCCACCAGGCCGCCGCGCACGCGGTCGAGGGCGCGGACCTGGTGCTCGAAGCGGGCCCGGGACGCGCGCTCACCGACCTGGTCGCCGAGATCGACCCGGCCGCCAGGGCGCTGGCCACCGACACCGACAGCCCGTCGTCGGTCCCGCTGCTCACCGCGGTGGCCGCGGCGTTCGCGCTCGGCGCGCCCGTCGACGGCGCGGCGCTGTTCGCCGGGCGGGCGTGGACCACCGTGCGCACCAGGCTGCCCCGGGGCGACGACGGGCTGGAACGGGTGGTCGAGAGCTGCTGCCGACCGGCGGCGCGCCCGAGCGCCGCCGGGTGACCCGAGGAGGGCATCGTGACCGAGAACGGATCCGCGCCGCACGGCGAGACACCCGTGGCGACCAGGCCCGCGCCGGGCCTGCGGGAGGTGATGCGCGAGTTCGCCACCGGGATCACCGTGCTGACCACCGGCGGCGAAGCCACCCACGGCATGACGGCCAACGCGTTCAGCTCGGTGTCGCTGGACCCGCCGCTGGTGATGTGCTGCGTCGCCCGCACCGCCGTGATGCACTCGGCGATCAGCGCGGCGCGGCACTTCGCGGTGTCCATCCTCGGCGCCGACCAGGAGTCGACGGCCCGGTACTTCGCCGACCGGCGCCGCCCGCGCGGCCCGGCCCAGTTCACCGGCATCGACTGGCGGCCCGGCCCGCACACCGGCGCGCCCCTGCTCGACGGCGCGTCGGCGTGGCTGGAGTGCCGGCTGGTCGACGCCCACGAGGGCGGTGACCACACCATCTTCGTCGGCGAGGTGCTGGCCGCGGGCGCCTCTCCCGGCGCGGGGCCGCTGCTGTTCTTCGGCGGCGGCTACCGCCGGGTGGCGCCCGCGCCGGG
>NZ_JBHWIE010000446.1:0-5215 GCF_042732085.1 Actinosynnema sp. NPDC059797 | reverse complement strand
CCGCCCAGGAGGTCGGCCAGCTTGTCCCGGAGCCGGTCGGCCCGGGACAACCCCAGCTCCTCGAACACGGCCAGCGACGCCCGCCACCGCCCGGCCGCCGCCTCGGTGCGACCGGCCGCCGCCTCGACGTCGCCCAGCCGCTCCCCCGTGTCGGCCACCGCGAAGCGGATGCCCAGCTTCTCGTAGCCGGCCAGGGCCCGGCGGTACTGCTCGGCCGCCTCGTCGAGCCTGCCGAGGTGGAACAGCGCGTTCGCGATGCTGTCCCGCAGGTCCGCCATGCCGTAGTCGTCGTCGGGCCGGGTCAGCTCCAGCCCTTCCAGGCAGTGGGCCAGGGCCTCCTCGTGCCGGCCGACCAGCCCCAGGCACCACCCCACGGCGTTGAGCGCTCGGGCGAGCATGGTCGGGTCGCCGCCGAGGCGTTGCAGGCGCAGGGCTTCCTGGGCGTGCAGCAGGGCCGCGTCGTGGTCGCCCGCCGACTCGTGCAGCCAGCTGATGACCCGGCGCACCTCGGCGAGCAGCCGCGGTGGGGCCACGCCGTCGAACACCTCCAGCGCCCGTTCGCTGTGCTCGCGCGCCACGGCGATGCGCCCCAGGTCGGCTTCGGCCCGGGACAGGCCCACCAGCCCGTGGCCCTCGCCGAGCCGGTCGCCGACGAGGCGGGCCGACGCGATGGCCGCCTCGCTGGTGGCCCTCAGGTCGTGCCAGTGGCCGGCGCGGTCCAGGTGGTGCGCCATCGCCCAGCCCAGCCGCCAGGCGATGTCGTGCCTGCCGGTCGCCGCGGCCTGCGCCTGGGCCGCCAGCAGGACCCGGTGCTCCGCGGTGAACCACGCCGCCGCCCGCTCGGCGTCGGCGAACCGCAGCGGCCACACCCCCGCCGCGGGCGGATCCAACGGGATCGGCACCCGGTCCGGCGAGAGCGCGAAGGCCGCCGCGCACGCGGTGTGCAGGTAGTGCTCCAGCACGGCCCGCACGGCGTCCTCGCGCTCCTCCGGGGCGTCGTGCTCGTGCGCCAGCTCGGCGGCGTACAGGCGCAGCAGGTCGTGCAGGGCGTAGCGGCCGGGCACGTGCTCGGTGAGCAGGTGGGCGGCGCACAGCTCGGCGAGCACGCGCCGGGTGCGCGCCGCGGGCTCGCCGTGCAGGGCGGCCACCGCCGCGGCGCCGACGTCGTCGCCGGGTGTCAGCGCGAGCCGCCGGAACAGCCTCGCCGCGGCCGGGCTCAGCGCGTCGTAGGACCAGGAGAACACCGCGCGCACGTCCAGCGCGACGTCGCCGGCGGACAGCGCGTCCAGCCCGGCGCGGGCCTCCACCAGGTCCTCGGCCAGCGCGGCGAGCGTGAAGGTGGGGCGGGTGGCGGCGCGGGCGGCCACCACGGCCAGCGCCAGCGGCAGCCGCGCGCACGCGGCCAGGATCGCGTCCACGACGCGGATCTCGGCCCCGACCCGCCGCTTGCCCAGCCGGCGGACCAGCACCTCCCGGGCCGCGTCGTCGTCCAGGACGTCCAGCCGCACGGCGAAGGCGTTGTCCGTGCCGACCAGGCCGGCCAGGTCGTCCCGGCTGGTCACCACGGCCAGGCACCCCGGGCCGGGCAGCAGCGGCCGGACCTGCTCCGCGTCGCGGGCGTTGTCCAGCAGCACCAGCACGCGGCGGCCGGCGAGCAGGCTGCGGAACAGCGCCGCCCGCGCCTGCTCCCCGTCGGGCACGTCGGCGGGCCGCACGCCCAGCGCGTGCAGGAAGTCGTGCAGCTGGACGGCCGGTTCCACCGCCTGCCCGGTGGGGTGGAAGCCGCGCAGGTTGGCGTAGAGCAGGCCGTCGGGGTGGTGCCGGTCGAGCTGGTGGGCCAGGTGCACCGCCAGGGTCGTCTTGCCGACGCCCGCCATGCCGGTGACCACGAGCAGCCCGGCGCCCTCGGCGGCGGCCTCGGACAGCGCCTCGACCTCGTCCTCCCGGCCCACGAACGCGTCGAGCGCGCGGGGCAGCTGGGCCGGCCGGACCGCGGGCTCGGCGGGTGGCGCGCCCGCGGGGGCGAGCACGGACCGGTGCGCCGACCGCAGCGCCTCGCCGGGGTCCAGCCCCAGCTCGTCGGCGAGCCTGGCGCGCGACGACTCGTAGACCTCGATCGCCTCGGCCTGGGCCCCGGTGGCGGCCAGCACCAGCATCAGGTCCGCGTGCAGGGCCTCGTCCAGCGGGTGCCCGTGCGCGACCAGCCTGAGCGCGGGCAGCACGGACCCCGGTTCGCCGCACTCGAACGCGAGCCGCACCGCCAGCCGCACCGCGGCCACGCGCTCGTGCTCGACCGCCACGAACGGCGCGCCCGACCGGACCTCCTCCACGACCCCGGCGGCCACCGGCCCCTGCCACAGCCCCAGCGCGTCGAGCAGCGAGGCGAGCCCGTCGCGCGCCCCCTGCTGCCCCACCCGGCGCACCAGCGCGCGGAACCGCAGCAGGTCCAAGCTGTCGGCGTCGACCACCGGCTGGTAGCCGCCCGGCGCCGGGAGCAGCCAGCGCCCGGTGGCGCGGCGCGGCAGGTCCGGTTCGACGACCCGGCGCAGCGCGCCGACGTACCGGTGCACGACGTTGGCGGCGCTGGGCGGCGGGTCGTCCGGCCACAGCGCGTCGACGATGTCGGCCATCGGCACGGTCCGGCCGCCGCCCACGAGCAGCAGCGCCAGCACGGCCTGCTGCTGGGGCGGCCCGAGCGGCACCTCGCGGCCGTCGACCCACGCGCGCAGCGGACCCAGGAGGGACAGGTGGAGGTCCTTGCCGATCAGGGCATCCCTCGATCAGGTGGGCGGAGCCCCGGTCGCGATGCGGCGGGACGTCCGGGCTGACTTCGGTCGACCCCGAATCGTACCGAGGGCTCGGTCTCGGGAGCGGGTCCGCCGCCAGTCGACGACCAGTCGACAGGCGGCCGGACCACGTACCGTCTCAGCAGGCGATCGGCGAGGAGCCGACGGCCACGTCGTCGTACCAGAGGGTGTCCGCGCCGTCGCCGTAGCTCTCCCAGCCCAGGCGCAGGTCCGTCAGGGCCGGCCGCCATGCCTTGCGCAGCCACTGGTCGTCGACGTCCTGCGTCGGCGTGCCGTCCACCTGGAGGCCCGTGACGGCCGCGCCGTTGAGCGAGGTCGACAGCCTGCCGGCGGGGTCGACGGAGAACTGGACGCAGTTCCACTGGCCGGTGGGCAGCGGCTTGCTCAGCGCCACGCCCTGCGGGCTCTGCGCGGGCAGCGTCGCGTCGTCGGACTCGCGGTTCCACTGCAGCGCCGAGTTCTGGCCGCCCATGCGCAGGTCCTTGCCGTTGTCGGCGGTGTCCTTCATGGCCATGAACGTCACGTGCGCCATCGGCAGGTTCGTGGTGTGCCGGACGTAGAACCGGCCGTGCACGACGCCGGAGGCGGTCAGCGGGGTGCCGAAGAAGATGTGGTTGCAGTAGCCGGACGCGCCGTCGACGCGCACCGACTTCGAGCCGCTGCGGGCGGTGGCGGTGTCGATGCTGACCCGGCCCTGACCGGTGCAGTTGGCCGCGCCCACGGTCCACTTGCCCGACGGGGTGGAGCCGGTCTGCTCCTCGAAGCCGTCGCACAGGGTCGCCGTGCCACAGCCGACCGGCTGCTGGTCCGACGTGGTCGTGGTGGTCGTGGTGGTGGTCGTCGTCGTGGTGGTGCTCGTGGTGGTGCTAGTGGGCGCGTCCTCGCTGCACGAGACGCCGTTGAACGAGAAGTCGGTCGGCGCCTGGTTCGTGCCGCTGTAGGTGGCCTGGAAGCCGAACTGGGCGCTCGCGCCCGTACCCAGCGACCCGTTCCACGGCATGTTGGTCACGGTGACCTTGTTGCCGGCCTGCTTCACGTCGGCGCTCCAGCCCGAGGTGACGGCCTGGTTGCCCGGGAAGGACCAGGTGAGCTGCCACGAGGTGACCGGAGCGGACTGGTTGGTCACGGTCACGTTGGCGGTGAACCCGGTGGACCACTGGTTGAGCTTGTAGTCCACGGCGCAGGCAGGGGCCGCTCCCGCGGAGCTGTTCCCGCCGATCACCACCAAACCGGCTACGGAGACGACAGCGGCGACCGCCGCCAGCAGATTTCGCACAACAACCCCTTCGTTGTCGTTTCTGGGAGCGTTCCCAGAAGCTGACTGTAACGATCCCGTCACCGCAACGGAATACTCCGCCTGCCGCAACGCCCGTTCCCGCGAAGGCGACCCGCGCTGGTGACGGGCCGTGCGTGGTTGACATCCACCGGCCGGCCGGCCGCCGCCGAGTGCCGCCACCACCGGGACCGGCCGAGGCCGTCAAAACCACGTGCCCACGGCCGCACCCGCGGGGAACATGGGCAGCCGTGGGTGACGTGGGTGGGCGATTGATCAGGCGACTGCGCGGGCGCCTCGATCGGCTGACGGCTGCCGCGCGCCCCGCGGACGACCCGCCGGCCGAGCTGCCCGGTGCGGAGCGCGTCGACCGCGCTGTCGCCGGTGCGGTGGCGGGCGGGCGCGAGGCCGTCGACGATCTCGCGTCGCTGCTGCTCGTGGTCGGTCGTCACGGCGACGCCGAGCTGGTCGACCGCGTCGCGCGGGCGCTGGCCGCCGCGGACCCGCGGATGTGGCTGGTGGTGGACGTGTCCGCTCGGCGTGGTCCGTGGAACGCTCCCCGGTGGGTCCAGACCGCGGCGGACCGCCTCGCCGCCGGTCGCGCCGGACCGCTGGAACTGGTGCTCGCCGCCTGCCACCCGGACGGCTTCGTCCGGGAAGCGGCCGTGGTCGTGCTCGGTGGGCGCGACGACGTCACCGCGCTGCCCGTGCTGGCCCTGCGGGCGGCGGATTGGGTCCCCCAGGTCCGCGACCAGGCCCGCCGGGTGTGCCGGCGACTGCTCGACCGCGCGCCGGCCGAGGCGGTCACCGCCCTGGCGCCGGTCGCCCTCGCCCTGCGGGACCGCCAGGAGGGCCGTTGGCCGGCCGACGCCGTGGACGACGTGCTGCGCGCCGGTCCGCCGGCGGCGCTGGTCGCCGCGTTGGCCTCCGCGGACCGGCGCACCAGGCGGCTCGCGCACACCACCGGCCTGGGCGCGGGCCGGCTCGACCTCGACCGGGTCGTGCACGCGGCGAGGACCGACCCCGACCTGCCGATCCGCGTCCTGTGCGCCGACGCCGCCCTCCGCGCGGCGAGGGCCGGCGGCGACCACGACGTGCCCCGGCAGGTGCCGGTCCGGCTACTGGAGGCCGGTGT
>NZ_JBHWIE010000445.1:0-5220 GCF_042732085.1 Actinosynnema sp. NPDC059797 | reverse complement strand
CTCAACGTCTACGGGCCGACGGAGACCACGGTGTGGTCGACGGCGTCCGTCGTGGACGGGGGCGCGCCGACCATCGGGCGGCCGCTGACCGGCGAGCGGTGCTTCGTGCTCGACGAGTTCCTCCGGCCGACGCCACCCGGCGTGACCGGGGAGCTGTACATCGGCGGCGCCGGGGTCGCCCGCGGGTACGCGGCGATGCCCGGCCTGACCGCGATGCGGTTCGTCGCGAGCCCCTTCGAACCGGGGAGCAGGGTCTACCGCACGGGCGACCGGGTGCGGTGGACGCGCTCGGGGGAGTTGGAGTTCGTGGGCAGGTCCGACGACCAGATCAAGGTCCGCGGGTTCCGGATCGAGCCCGGGGAGGTGGAGGCGGTCCTGCGCGCCTGTCCCGGCGTCCTGGCGGCCGTCGTGGTCGCCCGTGAGGACCGGCAGGGGGACCGCAGGCTCGTCGCGTACACCACCGGCGGTGTTCCCACGCGGGTCCTGCGCGCCCACGCCGCCTCCACCCTGCCCGAGCACATGGTGCCGTCGGTGTTCGTCGAGCTGGGCGAGCTGCCGTTGAACGCCAACGGAAAGGTGGACCGCCGCGCCCTGCCGCGCCCCTCGGTCGAGGCGGGTCCGGGCCGCGCCGCGACTTCGGTGCGGGAGGAGATCCTGTGCGGCCTGTTCGCCGACGTCCTGGGCGTCGACCGGGTCGGGCCGGACGACGGGTTCTTCGACCTGGGCGGGCACTCGTTGCTGGTGACCAGGCTGGTCGGCGCGGTCCGGGCGGTGCTCGGCGCGGAGCTGGCCGTGCGGGAGGTGTTCGACTCGCCCACGCCCGCCCGCCTGGCGCGGGTGCTCGACGGCGCCGCCCCCGCTCGCCCGGGTGCCGCCCGCGGCCCGCGCCCGGCCCGCGTGCCGCTCTCGGCGGCGCAGCGCCGGCTGTGGTTCCTGAACCAGTTCGACGGCACGCCCCCCTACACCGTCCCCGTCGTCCTGCGGCTGCGCGGCGACCTCGACGCCGACGCGCTCGACGACGCGCTGGCGCTCGTCATCGCCCGGCACGAACCCCTGCGCACCGTCGTCGCGGACGACCTCGACGGCCCCCACCAGGTCCTGCTGCCACCGCCGGGCCGCGTGCTCCGGCGCGTCGAGCGCACCGAGGCCGAACTGCCGGACCTGCTCACCGCCGAGGCCACGCACGAGTTCCGGCTCACCACCGACCTCCCGCTGCGCGCGACGCTCGTCTCCCTCGGTCCCGACGAGCACGTGCTGTCGCTCGTCGCCCACCACATCGCCCTCGACGGGTGGTCGGCGGGGCCGCTGCTGCGCGACCTGTCCGCCGCCTACACCGCGGTCCGGACCGGCGCGCGGCCCGACTGGCCCGCCCTGCCGCTCACCTACACCGACCACGTCCTGCACCAGCGGGACGCCTACGACGGGGCTGCGCCGGATCCGCACCTCGACCGCCGGCTGGCCGCGCTCGCCGACCTGCCCGCCGAGCTGGCGCTGCCCGCCGACCGACCTCGCCCCGCCGCGCCCACCCACTGCGGCGGCCGGGTCGCGTTCGACGTCGGGCCCGCCCTGCACGCGGCGCTGACCCGCCTGGCCAGGGCCGAGGGCGCCACGTTCTTCATGGTCGTGCAGGCCGCGCTCGCGACCCTGCTGACCCGGCTCGGCGCGGGCACGGACATCCCCGTCGGCACCCCCGTCGCCGGTCGTGACGACCCCGCCGTGGGCGATCTCGTCGGGCTGTTCCTCAACACGCTCGTGCTGCGGACGGACACCTCCGGCGCGCCCGCGTTCCGCGAGCTGCTGCGCAGGGTGCGCGAGACCGACCTGGCCGCGCACGACGACCGGGACGTGCCGTTCGAACGCCTCGTCGAACTCCTCAACCCGCCTCGCGCCACCGGTCGCCACCCGCTGTTCCAGGTGATGCTCAACCCCAACGTCGCGGCACCCGCCGCCCTGGCGCTCGACGGCCTGACCGCCACCGAGGAACCGGTGGCGGGCGGAGCGGCGCGCCTCGACCTCACCCTCTCCTACACCGAGCTGCCGGAAGGGGTGCGAGCGGCCTTCGAGTACGACCGCGACCGGTTCGACGACACCACCGCCGCCCGGCTGGCGGACCGGTTCCTCCGCGTGCTCGACCAGGTCGCCGCCGACCCCGACGTCCCCCTCCGCGACATCGAGGTCGCCGACCCGGCGGAACTGCGGCAGGTGACGCTGGAGTGGAACGACACCGCCGTCCCCGGCGAGCCGGACGACGTCCTGACCTCGGTGTTCGCCCAGGACCCCGCGGCGGTCGCGCTGGTGTCCCGGGACGGGGAGGTGACCTACGGCGACCTGTTCGGGCGCGTGGGGCGGTTGGCGGGCGGGCTGCGCGCCAGGGGCGTGGGAACCGAGTCGCTGGTCGGGGTGATGCTGCCCCGGTCGGTGGAGCTGGTGGTGGCGTTGCTGGCGGTGTGGCGCGTCGGCGCGGCCTACGTGCCGCTCGACCCGGACCTGCCCGCCGAGCGGGTGCGGGTCATGACGGAGGACGCCCGACCGGCCCTGGTGCTGACCGCGGCCTCCGCGGCGGAACTCGCCGGGGCGGGGTGCGACGCGCCGGCCCCCGGTGTCGTCGCGGGCGAGCAGGCTGCCTACGTGATCCACACGTCCGGGTCGACCGGGGCGCCCAAGGGCGTGGTCGTGTCGCGGCGCAACGTGGCCAACCTCCTGGCCGACATGCGCGCGAGGCTGGGCCTGACGCCCCGGGACCGCTGGCTGGCGGTGACCACCGCGGCCTTCGACATCTCCGTCCTGGAGCTGTTCGGGCCGCTGACGTCGGGGGGTCGCGGGGTGCTCGCGGACGCGGACGAGGTCCGGGACCCCTCGGCGCTGCACGGGCTGATCGACGAGCACGGGATCACGGTCATGCAGGCGACGCCGACGCACTGGCGCGCGGTCCTGGCCCACCGGACCGACGGGCTGCGCGGCGTCCGGGTGCTGACCGGCGGCGAGGCCCTGCCCGCCGACCTCGCCCGCGACCTGGTCTCCGCCACCGCCGGCGTGACGAACGTCTACGGCCCCACCGAGACGACCGTGTGGTCCACGGCCACGCCGGTCACGTCCGCCGCGGCCTCGCCGCCGCCGATCGGCCGCCCGATCGCCAACACGCGGTGCCACGTCCTCGACCACCTGCTGCGCCCGGTGCCGCCCGGTGTCGTCGGGGAGCTGTACCTGGCGGGCGACGGCGTCGCCCGCGGCTACCTGAACCGGCCCGGCCTCACCGCGGAGCGGTTCGTGGCCGACCCGGCGGGCCCGCCCGGGAGCAGGCTCTACCGGACCGGCGACTCCGCACGCTGGCTGCCCGACGGCGCGCTGGACTTCCTCGGCAGGACCGACGCGCAGGTCAAGGTGCGCGGTCACCGGGTCGAGCCGGGGGAGATCGAAGCCGCCCTGCTGGCGCACCCCGGTGTCACGGGGAGCGCGGTGGCGCTGCACGACGGCCGCCTGGTCGCCTACACCACCGGTGCCGCCGACCCCGCCGCGCTGCGCGAGCACCTCGCCGCGCACCTGCCCGGCCACCTCGTGCCCTCCGCGATCGAGGTGCTCGACGCCCTGCCGGTGACCCCCGGCGGCAAGCTCGACCGGGGCGCCCTGCCCGCTCCGCGGCGGATCGCCACCGCCGGGGGCCGGGAGCCCGCGAACCCCCGCGAGGCGCTGCTCCGCGACCTGTTCGTCGAGGTCCTGGGTGCGGAGCGGGTGGGGGTCGACGACGGGTTCTTCGAACTCGGCGGCGACAGCATCCTGTCCCTGCGCCTGGTGGTCCGGGCGAGGGCGGCGGGGCTCGGCTTCGGCGTCCGCGACGTCTTCGAGCACCGGACGCCGGCGGCCCTGGCCGGGCTGTCGGTCGACGTGACCGAGGACGTCCCGGTGCCGACCGCGTTCTCCCTCACCGCGCTGAGCGACACCGAACTGGACCGGCTGCGCGCGGAGTGGTCCTGACCGACTCCGCCGAACGCGCACGACCGCTTTTCACAGAACCGCGCAGCGCGGACCCGTTCCCGCGGCGCGACCACCGACGAGGAGGACCGATCGTGCCCACCGACCTGTGGCAGCCCCACGAGATCTCCGGCCGCGACGTCGGCCCGGTCGAGGACCTGCTGTCCGACCACGAGCACGTCGACAGCCTGCTCGCGCGGCACGGGGTCCTCGTGTTCCGCGGGTTCGGCGTCACCGAACCGGGCCTGGCCCCGGTCCTCGACCACCTGTTGCCGGACCGGCTGGCCTACGTGCACGGCAACTCGCCGCGCACCAAGGTCGGCGGGAACGTCTACACCTCCACCGAGTACCCGCCCGAGTTCACCATCTCGATGCACAACGAGCTGTCCTACTCCCACGCCTGGCCCAGCCGGCTGCTGTTCTACTGCGCGCGTGCGCCGGAATCCGGTGGCGCCACCCCCGTGGTGGACTGCGCCGGGTGGCTGGCGGCGCTCGACCCGGACGTCCGCGAGGCATTCCGCGGCGGCATCCGCTACATCCAGAACCTCCACGACGGCTTCGGCCTCGGCAAGAGCTGGCAGGACACGTTCGAGACCGGGGACCGCGCGGACGTCGACTCGTTCCTGGACTCGACGGGGGCGGACTGGTCCTGGCAGGACGACGGCGGGCTGCGCGTCAGCCAGGTCCGACCCGCCACCACCGTCCACCCGGTGACGGGGGAGGAGGTGTGGTTCAACCAGGTCGACCAGTGGCACCCCGCCGCCCTCGGCGACGACGTCGCCGCCGAACTCGCCGAGCTGCTGCCGCCGGAGGAGCTGCCGCAGTCGGTCACCTTCGCCGACGGCGAGCCCATCCCGGCCGAGCACGTGCTCCACGTCCGGGAGCGGGGCCTCGCCCTCGCGATCGACGTCGAGTGGGCCGCCGGCGACTTCATGCTGGTCGACAACGTCCGCGCCGCGCACGGTCGACGGCCGTACACGGGTCCCCGCCGCGTCCTCGTCGCGATGTCGAGCTGATCGGGGGCCCACGCGCGCGGGAACCGCCGCGGACCGGAGTCGGCGGCGGTTTCCGCACCTCGACGGAGCACCCGCCGGGGTTCACCACCTCGGCGCACAGCGAGCTGTCCCGCGCCCGCGCCCGGCCGACCCGGTTGCCGTTCTTCCGCGCGGTGGCGGCCGATTCCGGTGGCGCGGCCCCGTCGCGGGCCGCGCCCGGTGGCCGGCCGGGCCCGACCCCGAGGTGCGCCCGGCG
>NZ_JBHWIE010000444.1:0-5249 GCF_042732085.1 Actinosynnema sp. NPDC059797 | reverse complement strand
GGGGTGGTCTCCACTCCGCTGGGGGGGGGGGGGGGGCTGGGCCGCACCCCCGGGCCGCCCCCCCACCCGGCTCGTCGATCAGCGGATCGGCCGCTGCTCCGGCGCTCGGCGACCCGGCGGGAGCGCCCGCCGGGCGCCACCGATCAGCAGGTCGCGAGGCTGCCGGGTTCTTTCAGCAACTTGTCGGGCACCCAGCCCGCGATGCCCCAGTCGAAAGCGGACACGTAGGTCCACCGCTGGCCGTCGTTCCCCAGGGTGTAGCAGTAGTAGTCCAGCCTGTCGTGGTGGAAGATGACGCCGACGTCGCTGCACGAGTACGCCGAACCGCTCTGCACGACCATGTCCCTGATCGCCTCCGGCCACACGCCGTTGGACCCCTGCGTGTCGAGGTTCCGCGGCCTGGCACTGCCGCAGGAGTAGTGCCGAGCCCCGACGTCACCCGCCTCTTCCGCGGTGGCCGGCGCGGCCGCCGACACCCCGCCGAACACCGTGAGCGCCGCGGCCCCGGCCGCCACCAGGATTTTGACCCTGCGCATGTTTCCCCCTCGATTCGAATCGGACGATGCGCGTTCACATCGCACGAACAACCGACGAACCGGAAGCGCCGACAACGCGAGAAAGAATTACCCGCATTCAGCCAGGGGCAGCACGAGTCCAATCCACTGCAATTACCGGCCACCCCCACCGCGATCGACGCGACACCCTCCCCGGTGTTCTGCCACAATTCCGGCCGCGTGCTCCCGCAGGGCCAAGCTACCGCTGCCGCGAGATCAAGTAAACGATTCCCCGTCGGGGAATCCGACACGATCGGGTGACACGTCGCGCGACTGCAAATATCGCGGGAGCGGTGCCGCGAAATGGGCCCCCGGCGGAGGGCGGAGGCCCGGCGACGTCGACCGACCCGGCTCAGCGCGGCGTCAGCACGCAGAACTCGTTGCCCTCCGGGTCCGCCAGCACCACCCACGTCACACCGCGCTGCCCGACGTCCGCCCGCACCGCGCCCCGCGCCTCCAGCCGGGCCACCTCGGTCGGCAGGTCGCCGGCCGCGGGTGGCGCCACGTCGAGGTGCAGCCGGTTCTTGGTCCGCTTCGGCTCGCCGACCCGGACGAACTCCAGCGCCGGCCCCGCCTCCTGCCACAGCGACGCGTAGTCGGCGTGCTCGCGCGCCACCGGCAGCCCGGTCGCCGCCGTCCAGAACGCCGCCTGCGCGACCGGGTCCGCCGCGTCCACCACGACCGCCGCGACGGGACCGTTGCGCGCGTACTCGTCCCGCTGCTCCAGCACGCAGAACTCGTTGCCCTCCGGGTCCGCCAGCACCACCCACGGCACGTCGCCCTGCCCGATGTCGATCCGCCGCGCGCCCAGCTCCTGCGCGCGGGCCACCAGCTCCGCCTGGTGCGCGGCCGAGTTCGAGGCCAGGTCGAGGTGCAGGCGGTTCTTCCCGGTCTTCGGGTCGGCCACCGCCACGAACGTCAGGTCCAGGCCGTCGACCAGGGTGACCTCGGTCTCGTCCGCGCGCCCGTCGTTGAACGCCGTACCCAGCAAAGCCGACCAGAAGCGGGCCTGCGCGGCGGGGTCGGCGGCGTCCACGACCACGTCGTACAACCTCGTTGCCATGCCTCGAAGGTAACGTCTGCGCCATGGCGGAGCTGGTCCTTGGTCCTGTGCTCAGGCACGTCGACCCCACATCGGCGACGGTGTGGGTCGAAACGGACGCGTCGTGCGAGGTCACCGTCGCGGGGCACACCGCACGGACGTTCCAGGTGGGCGAGCAGCACTTCGCCCTGGTGGTGGTCGAAGGGCTGGAGCCCGGCACGACCACGCCCTACGACGTGCGGCTGGACGGCGAGGTGGTGTGGCCCCGGCCGGACTCGGCGTTCCCCCCGTCGCTCATCCGCACGACCCCCGTGCGCCGGCTCGTGTTCGGGTCGTGCCGGGCGGCCAAGGAGGTCGGCGACCCGCACGAGCCCGACAAGCTCGGCGTGGACGCGCTGGACTCCTTCGCGCTGCGGATGAAGGACGAGCCGCCCTCGGAGTGGCCCGAGGCGCTGGTCCTGTTGGGCGACCAGGTCTACGCCGACGAGCCGACGAAGCGGATCACGCAGTGGTTGGCGGAACGGCGGCCGGAGCCGGCCGGCGAGGTCGTGTCGTTCCGGGAGTACGCCGAGCTGTACCACGAGTCCTGGGCCGACCCCGAGATCCGCTGGCTCATGTCGGTGGTGCCGACGTCGATGATCTTCGACGACCACGACATCCGCGACGACTGGAACACCTCGCGGACGTGGCGCGAGCAGATGGCGCAAAAGCAGTGGTGGCCCGAGCGCATCCGGGCGGGTCTCGCGTCGTACTGGGTGTACCAGCACCTGGGCAACCTGAGCCCGGCGGAGCTGGCGCGCGACCCGCTGTACGAGAAGGTCCGGTCGGCGGGCGGCGACGTGCAGCCGCTGCTGGAGGACTTCGCCGAGCAGGCGGACCAGGAGGTCGACGGCGGCAAGTCGACGCGGTGGAGCTACCTGCGCGACTTCGGCCGCATCCGGCTGCTGGTGATCGACACGCGCAGCGGGCGCATCCTGTCCGGACCGGAGCGGCTGATGGTCGGCCACGAGGAGTTCCGGTGGATCGAGGAGAACTCGGTCGGTGACTTCGACCACCTGCTGATCGGCTCGTCACTGCCGTGGCTGATGCCGCACGCGCTGAGCCACCTCCAGTCGCTCAACGAGCGGATGGCGGGGCTGCCCGGGTGGCGCGGCTGGGTCGGCGAGAAGGTGCGGCAGGTGGCGGACCTGGAGCACTGGCCCGCGTTCCGGGCGTCGTACGAGCGGTTGGCGCGGCTGATCGAACGGGTCATGAAGGACGAGCGCGCGCCGGGCACGGTGTGCGTGCTGTCCGGGGACGTCCACCACAGCTACGCGGCACGGGCGTCGTTCGCCACGCGCGTGGAGGCCAAGATCTACCAACTGGTGTGCTCCCCGGTGCACAACGACCCGCCGTGGGTGTTCCGGCCCGCGTTCCGCGCGTCGTGGTCGCGGCCGGTCGCGAAGTTCCTGCGGTGGTGGGCGGACCGGCGCGGCATCTCGCCGGACCCCGTGGCGTGGCGCAAGCTCAGCGGGCCGCACTTCGGGAACTCGGTGGGGGTGCTGGAGTTCGAGGGCCGCGAGGTCCGCTTCCGGCTGGAGACGGCCAAGGAGGACGGACTGCACGAGGTCGCCTCGATCCCGCTGTGACCTGAGCAACGCCGGGGGCACTTCCGGCTGATCCGGAAGTGCCCCGGGCGGCAAGTGATCGGTCAGCGGGTCCGCGCGGCCTGGAGGAAGGACCGCCACGCGGTAACGCTGAAGTCCAACTGTGGGGCGGTGTTCTTGGAGTCCCGCACGCCCACGGCCGCCAGCTCGGAGGAGACTTCCACGCAGTTCGTGTTCTCCCCCTCGCTGTAGCTGCTCTTACGCCACCGCATCGCCACTTCCACGCAGTTCGTGTTCTCACCACCGCTGTAACTGCTCTTACGCCACTGCATCGCCTCCGGGTGCACCCTGTTCCTCCCGCAGTCGGTCGTAACGGTCCGCCCACTTGGCGAACACCAACCGCGATTGTTCCTCACTCAGCGCTACCCGGTCGAGGTCGTTGCAGCACCGACGAAACCGTTCCGTGGTCTCGAACTCGTCCGAGAACAGCGCCAGCGGCCCACCGTCGACGTACGAGACGGGCGGGTGATCGGTGAAGCTCATGAAGCTGAAGGCGCAGTTCAGCGACGCCGGCAGTGAAGCGGCGAAGGTCACCAACCGCACCCCGCCCCGGAACAGCAGTTGCAACATCTGCTCGTACATCACCTGAGGACCGCCCACCACCCGCATCAGGGCCGCCTCGTGGATGAAGAAGCGACCTCGGGGCGGCAAGGGCTTGTCGAAGATCTTCTGCCGAGCCATCCGCTCGGCCACGCAACGCTCGCCCTGCGGTGTGCTCATGAGCCCACGGGCGTAATCCGCGGTCTGGAGCAGTCCGGGCATGACGATGATCTCGTACGCCCAGATCGCCCTGGCGGTCTGCTCGTGGAGGAGCAAGGCGCGCAAGGCGTCGGGCATCGCGGTTTCGTGCTCGCGGACCAGGTGGCCGGTGCTCGGCTGCTCGGCCAGGGACATGATGTGGTCGTAGGTGGTCTGGTCGGTGCGGAGGTGGCCGACGTAGCGGGCGATGTCCACCGCGCTGGTTCCCCGCGTCCCGCGCTCCAATTTGGATATCTTCCCGGCCGACCACCCCAATTCCTCGACGAGAGCCCCGAACCTCACTTCGGACTCGTGGCGCGCCCGGCGGAGGGCGTCACCCAGTTCACGGCTGAGCGCATTCGACACACGGGAATCCATGGGGTCAAGCTAGAACCGCCCCACCGGCCACTACCAGCCAGAACGGACTATTCCACCCCATGGAAGGAAAGTTGTACCCGAGGGCAACCGATCGACTCTCCGCATTTTTCGCACTTCCTCGTTGCGCGAACGCAACAAAAAGGAGTAAGAACGACACCCATCGCGGCGGCGGGGACCGGTGCCCGGCCGACACACCTGAGGAGCACGTGGTGGACAGTGAGCTGGCCGAGTCGGTGGTGGCGTTCAAGGACGTGTTCGGCCGTCGGGCGATCCCGGCGACCTTCGGCGAAGCGTCGCCCGAAACCGTCGAACGACTCAAGGGGACCTGGGGAGCGCCCCTGCGCTACCGGTCCTTCCTCCTGTCCACCGACCCGTTCGACGTCGAGACGGTGACACCGGTCGAGCGCGTTCGCCTGATCCCCTCGTCCGAGCTGGCCTCGGCGCAGTTGACGGACGAGCACGGGAACGCCCTCGTCCAGGGGTGGCGCAGGTCGTGGGTCGTCATCGGCCAGAGCACGGTGTTCGGCAACCCGTACTTCCTCGACGTCGGGGAGCTCGACCCCGAGGGCGACTGCCCCGTCTTCACCACCGAGGCGGGTTCCGATTCGCTCAAGCCCGTCCTCTGCGCGTCGACCTTCCGGCAGTTCCTGCGCATCCTGGCGGTGACCATGGAGGCTGCGGCGGAGTTCGACGACGACGTCGACGAGGACGAGTTCCGCGGCGCGCTCGAACCCCGCGTCGGGGCGATCGACCCGGCGGCGCTGCGCGCCGGGCACTGGACGTGACCGGGGGGCACCGCCGCTGATCCGGGAGCCGGCCGCGCGGCACCGCGCGAACGCCGGCCCGTCGAGGTGGGTGCGCCCGCCGCCGGGTGGGGTCCGGAGAGCCGGC
>NZ_JBHWIE010000443.1:956-5303 GCF_042732085.1 Actinosynnema sp. NPDC059797 | reverse complement strand
GCCCGCGCGGCGCCGGCGGGAGCGGTCAGGCGCCCAGCGCCTCGGCGGCCAGCCGCGTGCCCTCGACGCGGGCGGCGATCTTGGCGAACGCGGTGTCGCGCGAGGTGGACGTGTCGTCGGCGAACGGCGAGAAACCGCAGTCGTCGCAGGTGCCCAGCTGCTCCAGCGGGATGAACCGCGCCGCCTCCAGCACGCGGTCGCGCACCTCCTCGGCCGTCTCGACGCGGGGGTCGATCGGGTCCACGACACCGACGAACACCCGCGCGCCGGCGGGCAGGTGGTCCCGGATCACGGCCAACACCCGCTCGCGGTCGGGCTCGCTCGCCAGTTGCACGTAGAACCGGCCCGCCGGCACCGCGAACAGCGTCGGCAGCAGCTCCGCGTAGTCGACGTCCGCGCTGTGCGCGGAGTCCTGGTCGCCGCCGGGGCAGGTGTGCACGCCGATCCGGGCGCGCTCCTCGGCGGAGAACCGCTCCAGCACGGTGGTGATCAGCGCGGTGAAGTCGCGCAGCAGCCCGCCGGACGGGTCGAGCTTGAGCGACAGCCTGCCCTCGGTGAAGTCGAGCTGCACCGAGTCGGCGCCCGCCTCCAGGCACTGCCGGATGTCGGCCTCGGCCTCGTCCGCCAGGTCCGCCAGGAACTTCTCGCGCGGGTAGCCGTCGATGCCGTCGGCGGGGTAGAGCAGGCTCAGCGCCGAGGGCGCGATGACGGCCTGCTTGACCGGCAGGTCGGTGAGCCGCCGGGCGGCGCGGAGCTGGTCGACCGCGTGCGCGGCGTACCGGAACGGGCCGCTGGTCAGCACCGGGAGCTGCCGGGTGTGGCCGTCGGCGAACGGGACCACCGCGCCGCCGGGTGCCAGGTCCGGGATGCCCGCCACCGGGTAGGTGAGGAAGCTCGGCTTGTCCTGCTCACCGTCGGTGACGACCGGGGAGCCGGTGGCCGCCATGCGGCTCACCGTGTCGGCTAACGCCGCGTCGGTCAACCGGCGGAGCGCGGCGTCGTCGATCCGGCCCTCCGCGTGGTCCTGGAAGCCCTGGACCAGCTCCGGCGGACGGGGCACGCTGCCGATCGGCTCGGTGGGAATGGGCATGGGTGTCCTCTCGACGCGGGTCAGGACCAGGGCGCCGTCGGGTACCAGGGGATGATCTCCCGCCGGGCCAGCAGCCTGACGTCCCAGTACAGGAAGGTGAAGACACCGGCGACGATCAGCGCGGCGGCGGTGATGGCGGCGACCCTCGCCGGATCGGCCGAGAGCCACCGCTGCAAACGGCCGCCGGTGAGGTACGCCAGTGCGAGGAACACTAGCGCCATGATCACGATGTTGCCGATCGACTGAAGGGTGAACGCCGCTGCGCCGTACAGGGGATTCCGGCTCTCCGCCGCGTCACGGAACATCTGCCGGAATAACCCGAACGGGCGACCGATGAGGAATCCTCCAATGAGGACGCCCATGAACACCATGGGCGCGTTGGGGAACCGGCGGGCGATCCGCCGGAAGGGGTCGCGCACGTAGCCCAGCGCCGCCAGGCCCAGGTAGACCATCACCAGGCCGATGACCCCGAACACCACCAGGGACTGGACGCTGCGGGCGCTGAGCACGCCGGGCTGGTTGGCGGCGGTGGAGAACTGGGGCATCCGCGTGCCCACGAGGCCGACCAGCGCGCCGTAGAGCGCCGACACCGGGATCATGCCGACGGCCAGCCAGCCCAGGGGCTTGAGGGCGGTGCGCAACCGGGCCCAGCGCGAGGACGATGAGCCCAGCAGCGGGGCCACCGCGCCGAACGCGGCGATGTTGCACGCGGTGAACGTGCCCGCCACGCCGGTGGCGAAGGCGAACGCGATGCCCGCCGCCACGCCCGTGATGGGCGTGCCCTTGGCGTCGTGGCCCAGCAGGGTGTCGGCCACGGCGTCGCCGATCGTGGCGTCGACGAACTCCGCCGACCAGACCACGGTGAGCAGGAAGCCGGCGATCGCGCTGAACAGGAGCACGAGGCCGCGCCGGCGGGGGACGTGGCCGGTGGAGAACACCGACGTGCCGGTGCCGGCGGGGACGGGCGTGGACTGGTCGGTTCCGGTGCGCGCCATCCGATCTCCTCCGCGGGAGGGTGGCCCGGGGTGCGGGCCGCAGGGTGCGTACAGCATCCCCGCGCGCCGGCCGGGGCGCTTCTCCTGAATTGCGCAGCGCGAACGCGCTTCGGACCACCGCAAGCCGAAGGCGCATTCGCCGGGCTGGCGCACCGCAAATATAAATCACGGTGTTATTCAAAAAGCGCTGGTAGGCAGGGCACAACCGGAGAAGCAAAGCCGTCGCGGCGTCCGGCACGATTACCTTGCGCGCATTCTTGGAAGCGCCGTTCGTGCGTTCGACCTGTTTTCGCACAACGGCATTGTCCGGGCTGGATCGCAGAGGCCACAGAGACGGTGAAAGCATGAGCAGTGAGCGGATCGCAATCGTCGGCATCGGGCTGCGCTACCCCGATGCCGGTTCCACCGGGGAGCTCTGGGAGAACGTCCTGGCCGGTCGGCGGGCCTTCCGCAGGTTGCCCGACGAGCGGATGAACCACGACGACTACTACTCACCGGACCCCGCCGCGCCGGACCGCTTCTACTCCGCGAAAGCGGCGGTGCTGCGCGATTTCGAGTTCGACCGGGTGCGCTACCGCGTCGCGGGCAGCACGTTCCGCTCGACGGACATGACCCACTGGCTGGCCCTCGACGTCGCCGCGCGGGCCCTGGCCGACGCGGGCTTCCCCGACGGCGAGGGCCTGCCGAAGCGGACCACCGGTGTGCTGTTCGGCAACAGCCTGACCGGCGAGTTCTCCCGCGCCAACATCATGCGGCTGCGCTGGCCGTACGTGCGGCGCACGGTCGCCGCGGCGCTGACCGCGAAGGGCTGGCCCGAGGACGAGACCGCGGGCTTCCTGCGCGACCTGGAGGAGCAGTACAAGGCGCCGTTCCCGCCGATCGACGAGGACTCGCTGGCGGGCGGCCTGGCCAACACCATCGCCGGCCGCATCTGCAACCACTTCGACCTGCGTGGCGGCGGCTACACCGTGGACGGCGCCTGCTCCTCGTCGCTGCTGTCGGTCGCCACGGCCGCGAAGTCCCTCGTCGAGGGCGACCTGGACGTGGCCGTCGCGGGCGGCGTGGACCTGTCGATCGACCCGTTCGAGGTCATCGGCTTCGCCAAGACCGGCGCGCTGGCCCAGCGCGAGATGAAGGTCTACGACAAGGACTCCAACGGCTTCTGGCCCGGCGAGGGCGCCGGTGCGCTGGTGCTGCTGCGCGAGGAGGACGCGCTGGCCAGGGGGCTGCGCGTCTACGCGACCATCGCCGGGTGGGGCGTGTCCTCGGACGGCAAGGGCGGCATCACCCGCCCCGAGGCCGAGGGCCACCGCCTGGCGCTGCACCGCGCCTACGGCCGCGCCGGGTACGGCGTGGAGACCGTCTCCTACTTCGAGGGCCACGGCACCGGCACCGCGCTGGGCGACGAGACCGAGATCGAGGCGCTGTCCTCCGCCCGCCGCGCCGCCGACCCGCAGGCCCGCCCGGCCGCGCTGAGCAGCGTCAAGGGCAACTTCGGGCACACCAAGGCCGCCGCCGGCGTCGCCGGGCTGATCAAGGCCGCGCTCGCGGTGCACCACCAGGTCATCCCGCCGGGCACCGGTCAGCACGACCCGCACCCGAAGCTGACCGCGGACGACGCCGTGATGTACGTGCCGCGCGAGGCCGAGCTGTGGCCGGAGGACCGCCCGGTCCGCGCCGGCGTGTCCGCGATGGGCTTCGGCGGCATCAACACCCACATCACGCTGGAGGCCGCACCGGACGCGCCCCGCCGCGACCGGCTCGACGAGCGCACCGCCACTCTGGTCGCGAGCCGCCAGGACGCCGAGGTCCTGCTGTTCGACGCCGTCGACCGCGCCTCGCTCAAGGCGCGGCTGGCCGAGGTCGCCGCGCTGCTGCCCAAGCTGGCCTTCGCCGAGCTGGGCGACCTGGCGGGCGCGCTGGCCGCCCGGCTCACCGGCGCGTCGCTGCGCGCCGCCGTGGTGGCCCGCGCGCCCGAGGAGGCCGAGCGCAAGGTGGCCCGGCTGATCGCCGCCGTGGACGAGGGCGCGACCGCGTTCGACGTCGCCGACGGCGTGTTCCTGGACGACCGGCCGGACGCGCCCCGCGTGGCGTTCCTGTTCCCCGGCCAGGGCTCCGGGCGCGGCGCGGTCGGCGCGATCCGCCGCCGCTTCGCCGTCGCCGAGGAGGTCTTCCGCGACGCCAACCTGCCCATCGGCGGCGACCAGGTCGCCACCGAGGTGGCGCAGCCGCGCATCGTCGCGGGCTCGGGGGCCGGGCTGG
>NZ_JBHWIE010000443.1:0-946 GCF_042732085.1 Actinosynnema sp. NPDC059797 | reverse complement strand
CTGCGGGTGCTGCGCGAGCTGGGCGTGGAGGCCGACACGGCCGCGGGCCACAGCCTCGGCGAGCTGACCGCCGTGCACTGGGGCGGCGCCCTCGACGCCGGCCGCGTGCTCCGGCTGGCCGTCGAGCGCGGGCACGTCATGGCGCACGCGAGCCGGGGCGGCGGCGCGATGGCCGGCCTGGCCACCGACCCGGAGCGCGCCCTGGAGCTGGCCGCCGGCGAGGACGTCGTGGTCGCGGGCTACAACGGCCCCGCCCAGACCGTGCTGTCCGGCCCGGCCGAGGCCGTGGACCGGGTGTGCGCGGTGGCGCGTGCGGCGGGCGTGCACGCCACCCGCGTGGCCGTCTCCCACGCCTTCCACTCGCCGCTGGTGGCGCCGGCCGCCGAGGCGATGGCCGAGCGGCTCGTCGACTTCGACTTCGGCCGGCTGATCCGCCCCGTGCACTCGACGGTCACCGGCGACGTGCTGGCCGCCGACACCGACCTGCGCGAGCTGCTGCGCGACCAGATCACCCTCCCGGTCCGGTTCCACGAGGCCGCCGCCAAGGCCGCCGCGGACGTCGACCTGGTGGTCGAGGTCGGCCCCGGCCGCGTGCTGACCGGCCTGATGGCCGACATCGCGCCCGGCAAGCCCGTGCTGGCCGTGGACACCGACAGCGCCTCCCTGTCCTCCCTGCTGACCGTCGTCGCCGGCGCCCACGTCCTGGGCGCGCCGATCCGCACCGACGCCCTGTTCGGCGACCGGGTCGTCCGCGACCTGCCGCTCGACGGCGCCATGACGTTCCTGGCCAGCCCCTGCGAGACCGCGCCCGCCCTCGACGCCGCGCTGCTCCCGACCGGGCAGACCGCGCCGGGGGGGCCTGCCGCGGCCCCCGCCGCACCCCCGGGCGCCGGGGGGGGGGGCCCCGCCCGGTGCACCCAGGTCCCGGTGCGGCGGCGGGGCGGCG
>NZ_JBHWIE010000442.1:0-5318 GCF_042732085.1 Actinosynnema sp. NPDC059797 | reverse complement strand
GCTCTGCGGGCGAGGGCTCGACGTCGGTGTTGAGCCGCGCCCGCACCCGTGCCGCGAACTCCTCGGCATCGGCCGCCACGGCCTCGCGGCGCGCGTGGTCCAGCAGGCCGCGCGCGGTCAGGTGGGCCTCGATCCGGTCCACCGGGTCGCGGTCGAGCCAGGAGGCGACCTCGGAGGGGTCCCGGTAGCGATTGGCGTCGTCGGCGTTGGTGTGCGCCTCGATGCGGTAGGTGACCGCCTCGATCAGCGTGGGCCCGCCCGCGTGCAGCGCCTCGCGCACCACCGCGTAGACGGCGGCCACGTCGTTGCCGTCGACCAGGACCGACGGCACGCCGTACCCGATGCCCTTGTGCGCCAGCGACGGCGCGGCGTTCTGCTTGGACATCGGCACGCTGATCGCGTAGCCGTTGTTCTGCACCAGGAACACCACCGGCGCCCGCCACACGCCCGCGAAGTTCAGCGCCTCGTGCGTGTCGCCCTCGGAGGTGGCGCCGTCGCCGAGCAGCACCAGCGCGGCGGTGTCCTCGCCCTTGAGCCGGGCCGCGTGGGCGAAGCCGACCGCGTGCAGGGTGTTGGTGGCCAGCGGCGTGCACTGCGGGCCGACGCGGTGCTCGTAGGGGTCGTAGCCCAGGTGCCAGCCGCCCTGGAGCAGGGTCAGCGTCTCCGCCGGGTCGACGCCCCTGGTCACCAGCGCGACCGAGTCGCGGTAGGTGGGGAACAGCCAGTCCTGCTCGCGCAGCGCCAGCACCGCGCCGACCTCGCACGCCTCCTGGCCGCGCGAGGACGGGTAGACGGCCAGCCTGCCCTGCTTGGTCAGCGCGGTGGCCTGCGCGTCGAACCGGCGGCCGACCACCATCCGGCGGTGCAGCTCCACCAGCACGTCGTCGCCGGGCATCACCAGGGGCGAGTCCTCGACGGGCGAACCGTCCTTGCGCAGCAGCGACAGGGGTTCCTCGCTGGGCAGCAACGTCCGCTCGGGTGTGCGGGTGCGGGCCATGGGCGCCTCCCAGTCTCCGGTGACCTCGCATGGGTCTCATGCGACGAGTTGGGGGCATGGTCCGCGTCACATCGGCCAAAGATCCAGACGTGCGCCTCTTTCCTGGACGAACGGCCGCGCGAACGGGTTATGGTCGGCCGCATGACGGCGAAGGTTGGACGTTCGGCACCGCTCGACGAGTTGGACCGCCGCATCGTGGAGGAGCTGCGCGCGGACGGGCGGCTGTCGATGCGGGCCCTCGCCGAGAGGCTCCACATCTCGCGGGCCGGCGCGTACTCGCGGGTGGAGCGGCTGCACCGGGACGGCGTGATCACCGGGTACTCGGCGGTGGTGGACCCGGAGCGCTACGGCTTCGGCATCTCCGCCTACGTCTACCTCAAGATCAGCCAGCACTCGTGGAAGGCGGTGCGGCAGCGGGTGCTGGAGATCCCCGAGGTGTGGCACGGCGCCCTGGTGTCGGGCGATTACGACCTGGTGCTGCTGGTGCGCGCGCCGGACGCGCACAGCCTGCGCGACCTGGTGCTGTCGCGGTTGCAGACGATGCCGGACGTGACGTCCAGCCACACGGTGCTGATCCTGGACGAGTTGCCCGCCGAGTTGCCGGTCTAGCCGGTGGGCCGACTGGTGGGCGGGCAGGTGGGCCAACTGCCCGCTGCGGGCTACCAGCCGAAGTTCTGGGTCCAGTAGATGCCGTAGGAGCCGCCGCGGGCCATGCCCACGCCCAGCGCCTTGAGCTTGCAGTTGAGGATGTTGGCGCGGTGGCCGGGCGAGTCCATCCACCCCTTGACCACGGCCTCGGCGGTGCGCTGGCCCGCGGCGATGTTCTCCGCGCCGGGGCTGGGGTAGCCGGCTGCCTTGACCCGGTCGACGAAGGAGCGGCCGTCCTGGGAGACGTGGTCGAAGTAGTTCCGGGCGGCCATGTCGGCGCTGTGCGCGCGGGCCGCCTCGGCGAGCCTGTCGTCGGCGGCCAGGGCGGGGCAGCCCTGGGCGGCGCGTTCGGCGTTGGTCAGTTCGAACACGCGGGTTTCGGCGGTCTCCACGTCGCTCCTGGTGGGCGCGGCCGGTTCGGGCCGGGGCTGCTGCCGGGGCTGCTCCGCCTGCCTTTGCTCCGCCTGGGGTTGCTCCGCCCGGGGTTGCTCCGCCTGGGTTTGCGGTCGGGGTTGCGGCTGGGTCTGGGAGGGCGAGGTCGGTTCGGTGGTGGTGCTCGTCGTGTTCGGCGTTCCGGTGGTGGTCCCGGTGGTCGTGACGCCCCCGTCGACCGGGGCGGGCGGGGTGCCCACCGCGGTCGCGCCGAGGGTGACCAGGGCCATTCCGTCGGGGTGCTCGCACCCGGTCAGGGCCAAGCCGACGAGGATGGCGGCGACGGGCAGCGCTCGACTCTTGCGCGACACGGGGAAAACCTCGTTCTGCATTCGGCGGGATTTTCGGGCGCGGCGGTCGCGTGAGCGCTTCTTCGCAGGGTAAGCGCTGCGACCGCCGCACCGAAGAGGGAACAGGGCGGACCGGGCAAGGGAGGGGAGCGCTGCGGTCGGCCCTAATTCCGTGAATAACCTTATCGCCGAGTGCGAGAATGTCAACCGGGCATTTATTTAAGGAAGATTTAAAGCTTCCATCAGGCGCGCGAAAGGTACTCCGGCGATCAGGTCCGGTCGGCCAGCGAGAGCCTCAGCTGAACGCGGGTGCCGCCCAGCGGGCCCCGGTCGACCACGAGCGAGCCGCCCGTGGACTCCGCGGCCCGGCGGGCGATGTCGAGGCCCAGGCCGGTGGAGCCCGCGCCGCTGCTCCCCCGCCGCAGCGCCGCCTCCAGGTCCTCGATGCCCGGTCCGGCGTCCTCGACGACCACCACCACCCGGTCGGGCTGGTGGAACAGCGCCACCACGAACCCGGTGCCCTCCGGGGTGTGCCGGAAGACGTTGCCCAGCACGGCGTCCATGGCGGCGGCCAGGTCGCTGCGGCTGAGCGGCACGACCGCGCTGCGCTCGGTGCCGCGCAGGTTCCACGGGCGCTGCTGGTCGTCGGCCAGCGCGGACCAGAACACCAGCCGGTCGTGCACCACCCGCGAGGCGTCGCACCTGCCGCCGCCGGGGTCGTCCAGCTCCCGCCGGGCCGCCCGGATCAGCTCGTTGACCTCGCGCTCCAGGGCGTGCACCGCTTGGCGGACGCGGTTGGCGCCCGGGTCCGCGCCCAGGGTCTCGGAGTCCAGGCGCAGCGCGGTCAGCGGTGTGCGCAGGCGGTGGGACAGGTCGGCCAGCAGCTCGCGCTCCCCCGCCATCAGCTGGCCGATCCGGTCTGCCATGCGGTTGAACGCGCCGCCCGCGTCGACCAGCTCGGGCGGGCCGCTGGGCGTGACGCGGGCGTCGAGGTCGCCCTGACCCATGCGGCGGGCGCCGTCGGCCAGGGCCGCGGCCGCCCGGACCACGCGCGCCCCGAGCCGGTCGGCGACCAGCACCGAGGCCAGCACCACGGCCACCGCCACGCCGCTGAGCGCCAGCCACGCCTGCGTGACGCCCCGGGACAGCGCGGCCTCGGGCACGAACGCCTCGACCACGGCGACGCGGCCCTGGTCCAGCAGGACGGGCTGGAGGTGGACGAGACCCGCCGGGACGACCTCGGTCGACGCGCGCACGTGGTCGCGGGCGGTGGCGAGCTGGTCGTCGGTCGCCTTGGGCACGCCGACGACCTCGCCGCCCGCCAGGTGCACCGCCACCCCGCCCGCGCCGGAGGCCAGGGCCTGGCCGATCGCCGCCGGGTCGTCGGTGATCACCAGCACCGGCGCGAGCGCGACCGCCCGCCGCTCGGCGTCGGTGAGCGCCCGGTCCTCGGCGAGCTGGCGCACCACCAGGGCGAGCGGGATGAGGAACGCCAACGCCACCATCGAGGTGACCGCGAGCGAGACCAGGGCGAGGGACTTCCTCACTCGGCCGCCGTGAGCTTGAACCCGACGCCGCGCACGGTGTGCAGGTAGCGGGGTTGGGCGGCGCGCTCGCCGAGCTTGCGGCGCAGCCAGGACAGGTGCACGTCGAGCGTCTGGTCGTCGTGGCGGCCGGGCAGGTTCCACAGGTTGGCCAGCAGCTCGGCGCGCGGCACCACCTTGCCCTCGCGGGCCGCGAGGTAGGCCAGGAGGTCGAACTCCTTGCGGGTCAGGTTCAGCTCCCGCCCGTCCAGCCGCGCCTCGCGCCGGTCGAGGTCCACGGTCAGCCTGCCGATCCGCAGCGCCTCCGCGGGCGCCTGCTTGCGCGCCCGCCGCAGCACCGCGGTCAGGCGGGCGGCGAGGTGCTCGCTGGAGAACGGCTTGACCAGGTAGTCGTCGGCGCCCGCGTTGAGGAGGCGGACGATCTCGGCCTCGTCGTCGCGGGCGGTGGCCACGATCACCGGCACGTCGCACACGCCGCGCATCATCCGCAACGCGTCCCCGCCGTCCATGTCCGGCAGGCCCAGGTCGAGGACGACGAGGTCGAAGGTGGAGTTGGTGATCTCGCGCAACGCCTCCAGGGCGGTGCCGACCGGCAGCACGGCGTGCCCGAGGTGGGTGAGCGCGCGGGCGACCGCCGAGCGGACGACGGAGTCGTCCTCGACGAGGAGCACGGAGACCATGGCGGGCACGGTAGCCCGAGGGGGTCAGGTCGTGTTGTGCAGCCAGGAGGTGAGGGTCGAGTAGTCGGCGCCGGTGAGGCCGGTGCCGGGGTCGACGCGGTGCGGCAGCGCGGGAGCCGGGTGGTGCTCAGCGATCCACGACCGGTCGGCGGCGGTGATCTCGTCGTCCAGCCAGGCGAAGGGGCGGCCGGCGGCGTGGTCGACCAGGGAGCGGGTCTTGTGGTGCAACCGGTAGTAGCGGTCGAGCGCGTCCGGTTCCCGCCAGGTGACCACCGGTAGCGGGGGGAGGTTCAGGCGTGGGGCGATGAACCGGTTGGCGTCCTCGCCCCACGTGGTGGCCCAGACCAGGTCGCAGGGCAGGGCGGCCAGGCGTGGGCCGTGGGACGGGTCGCAGCGGGTCAGGAGCGGGTTGTCGTGGTGGGGCGGGGGGTAGGTGGGGTGTTCGGTGTCGCCGAACGGGATCAGGGGTCCGTCCACGTCCAGGAAGAGCAGGGGGCGGCGGCGCACTCTTGCACTGTATGTGCGGGGTGCGCCGGCTTTGAAAGGGTTCACGGGGGTGAAAGATCAAAGCGGTCGCTCGCCGCTGGGCAGACCTCACGGGAGTGAAAGATTAAAGGCGGTCGCTCGCCGCTGGGCAGGCCTCCGGGGGGGAAGGGCGTGGCTCGTGGTCTCCCCGTATGGCCTGCCTGAGGCAACCACCCTTGTCAAGGGGTGCCGCGAAGGGCGT
>NZ_JBHWIE010000441.1:0-5332 GCF_042732085.1 Actinosynnema sp. NPDC059797 | reverse complement strand
GCGCAGGTGAAGGTGGCTTCGGACAGGTCGCCGAAGGGGATGTGCAGCAGGGGTGGTTCGGCCCGCCGCAGGGCGTCCACGGCGGCGGCGCGGACGGCGGGCAGGTCCGCGTCCGGCGTGGGCCACCGGACCTCCAGCAGCGGGTCCGGCCCGGCCGCCGGCCCGACCGGGACGACGGCCTCCCGCCACGACCGGCTCGCGGGCAGCGCGGCGAGGGCGCGCCCGTCCAGCAGCACCTCGCCGACCCCCGTCCCGTGCGGGGTCCGGTACACCAGCCGCAGCACGCCGCCGTGCGCGCAGTGGGCCCTGGCCCCGAACCGGGGCTCCAGGCACCGGAAGAACGCCGGTTCCCGGCCGTGGGTGAGGGCCGGCGCGCCGTCCTGGCGGTCGGCGACCAGGTCGTGCTCCGCGACGTGGCCGCCGGCGGGCGGCGGGCCGCCGAGGTCGCGCAGCGCGCCGACCAGGTCGGTCTGGCGCATCTGCCGGAACGAGCCGAGGGCCGCGGCGGCGAAGTAGCGGTCGGCGTGCCGGTGCGCCGAGCACATCCGGTCGAACACCTCCGACATCCACGCCGGCACGTCGTCGTGGACGAGCCGGTGCAGGTCCCCGACGTAGGCGCGGGCGGCCGGGCCGGCCTCCGCCGCCAGGGCGAGGTGGCGGCGCAGCACGGGTTCCCGCTGCCGCAGCCAGGCGTTGTGCGACGCGGCCAGGACGTGCCCCGCCGCGACGTCCTCCGGCGTGCCGGGGAGTTCCGGTTCCGCCGACCGCCCGGTGAGCGCGTCGGCGAGCCGCGCGGCGAGGACCGCGATCCCGCTCGGGGCGAGGTGGCAGTAGTCCAGGAAGTGCGCGGGGTCGGGCAGGCCCGTCCGGGGGTCGGCGAGGTCGGCGGTCAGGTCGACCAGCCGGTGCCCGTGCGCGGCGGCGAAGGCGCGCAGCGCGTCCTGGACCTGCCGGGTCGCCCGCGGGGTGTGCCGGACGAGCAGGCCGGTCACCGCGTCCCGGGCGCGTTCCAGGGCCACACGCGCGGCGGCGTGGTCGCCGAGGGCCGACAGCGCCCGCCCCCTGGCGCGCTCGGCCGCGGCGGCGAACCCGTCGAGCCCGGCGACCTCGTCGGCCAGCGCCACCACCTCGGCCCACCGGCCCGCGGCCACGGCGCCCGCCAGCCGCTCGCGCGCCGACCGCCACCGCTCCAGCACCGGGGCCGGTGCCAGCGGCGGCGGCAGGAGCGGCAGGTCCTCCCACTCGGTCAGGTTGAACTCGGGCACGACGACGGTCACCCGCGCGCCGGTCCGGTCGGCGACGCCCTGGAGCTGGGACAGGAACCGCTCGACGCGCCGGGCGACGACGACCTCCGCGTAGGCGGCCCTCAGGCCCTCCGCGCCGTCCCGGTCGAGCGCGTCGGCGACGGCGTCGTGCTCGTTGTGCGTCAACGAGTGCATCGACCAGTTGTTGCCCGCGACGAGGACGACCTCGTCGGGCTCCAGCGCGGGCAGGTCCCGGACGACGGCGGACAGCTCGCGGATCTCGATGCCCGTGCGCGCCAGGTCGACGCACTGGTGGGCGCCCGGCGCGCGCCGGTCCAGCTCGGCCTGGAGGGCGGTCGCGGGCGTGATCACCGGGTCGAGCAGGTACCCGCGGGCCACGGACTCCCCGAGCACGACCACCCGCGCGCGGTCGCCCTTGCCCCCGACCTCCGGCACGTCGGCCCACAGGCGGCGGATCGCCGCGGGCACGTTCGCCCGGCGCAGCCCGGGTCCGCCCGGACCGGCGACGACGCGCCAGATGCCGACCCGGGTCCCCGAGGGCTCGGCGGCCCAGTCCTCGGGGTCGGGCGCCACGTGGGCGGCCTTCTGCGCCTCCGCGAGGGCCCGCGCCCCGGCCTCGTCCCCGAACAGCGCGGCGAGGCGGTTCGCCCTGGCCACGCGGTCGTCGTGCTCCCGCACGGGTGCCTCCTCAGAAGAACGTGTAGACCGACTCGCTGATCGACGGCGCCCGGTACGGCGCGACGTCCGCCAGCCGCCGGCGCAGGCGTTCCGGCACGTCGGCCCGGTCCACCACGAGGTCGTCGAGCACGAGGACGTCCAGGTCCGAGCGCAGGAAGCACGCGAGGGCGTCCCCGGCGGTGTTCACGATCGGCTCGCCGCGCATGTTGAACGAGGTGTTGAGCAACACCGGGTAGCCGGTGCGGTCCCCGAACGCGGTCAGCAGGGCGTGGAAGCGCGGGTCGACGGCCGCGTCCACGGTCTGCACCCGCGCCGAGCCGTCGACGTGGGTGATCGCCGGCAGCTCCACCCCCGGCACCACCTGCACCGTCTCCAGCATGAACGGCGAGGGCACGTCCAGCTCGAAGAACTCCGCCGCGCGCTCGGCCGCGACGGCCGGGGCGAACGGCCGGAACGCCTCCCGCTTCTTCACCAGCGCGTTGATCCGGTCCCGCATGGCCGCGTCCCGCGGGTCGGCGAGGATCGACCGCGAGCCGAGCGCCCTGGGCCCGAACTCGGCCGCGCCCTGGAACCAGCCCACCACCGCGCCGCCGGCCAGCCGCCCGGCCACGGCGTCCGCGAGGCGCGCGTCCGAGCCGCCGAGGTCGGTGAACGGGACCCCGGCGCCGGTGAGCAGCGCCCGGCACGCCCCGGCCGGTTCGGCGGCGCCCAGGCGGACGTCCACGAGGCGCTCGCGCGTCGGCCGGCGCCCGGCGCGGTGCGCCGCGAGCGCCGCCGCGCCGATCGCGGACCCGGCGTCGCCGGCGGCCGGCTGGACGAAGACCTCGCGGAACGGCCCCTTGGCGCGGATGACCGAGTTCGCCACGCAGTTGAGGGCCACCCCTCCCGCGTAGCACAGGCGGGGCACCGGGACGAGCCGGTGCAGCCGGTCGACCTGCTTGAGCAGCAACGACTCCAGCAGCGACTGCACGCTCGCGGCCAGGTCCTCGTGCACCGGCGTGAGGTCGTCCCCGGGGTTGCGGGGCGGGACGCCGAGCGCCTCCACCAGCGCGTCGGTGTACATGCGGCGGTCGTCGGCGAAGTCGAAGAAGCCGAGGTCGAGGGTGAACCCGTCCTCGTGCTCGGTCACCAGCGCGTCCATGGCGTCGCGGAAGCGGGGCGTGCCGTACGGCGCCAGCCCCATGACCTTGTACTCGTCGCTGTTGACCGAGAAGCCCAGGTAGCTCGTCAGGGCGCTGTAGAGCAGCCCGAGCGAGTGCGGGAACCGGACGTCCTCCAGGAGTTCGACGCCGTCCTCGCCCGCCCGGCCCAGGCTGGTGGTGGACCACTCCCCCACCGCGTCCACCACCAGGACCGCCGCGTCGGGGAACCCCGAGCAGTAGAACGCGGACGCGGCGTGCGCCTCGTGGTGGGTGACGAACTCCACCGGCCCGTCGTAGCCGAGCAGGTCCCGGATCTCCCTCAGCGGCCGGGACGCGTCGAGCCGCAGCAGCGCGGCGGGTCGGCCCACCACGTGCCGGGGCAGGTCGGTCCACAGCTGCCGCGCCAGCTTCTCGCGCGGCTGCTCGTAGTAGCCGACCAGGTCGACGTCGTGGACGCCGACCCCGGCCCGGCGCAGGCAGGAGCGGAACGCCCGCACCGGCATCGACGGGTCGAAGCGCGTCCGGCTGAACCTCTCCTCGTGCGCCGCGGCGACCAGCTCGCCGTCGACGTAGACCGCGCAGGCGGAGTCGTGGTAGAGCGCGGAGACGCCGACGACGATCACGGCTGCCCCACCCCGCTCAGCACGCGGGCGGAGACCTTCACGCCCAGGAAGCCCGCCATCGGGAAGGCCCGGACCGCGGCCACCAGCCCGTCGGTGTCCAGCACCTCGACGCAGCGGGTGAACCAGCGGCGCACCGCGGCGGCGTCGCGGTCGCCGACCGGGTCGAGCCCGGCCAGCTCGCGGTACTGCTCGTACTCCAGCACCAGCAGCTCGACCGCCCGGTCCCGCAGCACGGCCGCGGCCCGGTCGCGCTCGTCCTCGGGCAGGTCGCCCGCGTCGATGCGGCGGACCAGGTCGTCGGCCGCCGCGCTCAGCGGGGTGGGCCGGTTCTCGGCGACGTCGACCGGCTCGTAGCCCGCACCGAGCATGAACGGCTGGAACCGCTGGAGGGCGGACCGGCCGAACACGCGGTCCCGGCGGGCCAGCTCGGGGTCGCACAGGACGGCGGCGATGCCGATGCCGCGGAAGGTCGGGTGCACGACCGTGCGCCGCGAGATCGTCAGGTTCTCGTTGACCTCGGCGAACACGGCGTGCCGCGCCCAGCTGCGCGGGTAGGCCGCGGACGTCACGTGCACCCCGGCCACCATTCCGTTCACCCGCACCACGTGCACGTCGATGTCGTAGGCGCTCTCCGGCACCTCCAGCCCGCCCATGTAGTGGAACCGCGACAGGGCCTCGTAGTCCGCGACGGTGCCCTCCTCGACCACGAGCTGCTCGGCGAAGGGCCGCACCGGGGCCGGCACCGGGCGCTCCTCGACCACCTTGGCCCCGTTGTGGTCGAGCGTGATCCGCACGTCCGGGGCCAGCGCCTCCGCCAGGTCCTCGTGGGCGGTGGCCACCACGGCGGAGATGCCGTTGCGCCGGCAGAACTTCTGGAACCCGTAGGCGACGATGGCCGCCGTGGTCCGGTCCACGGTGGACAGGAACTCGTCCACCACGAGCAGCTCCTTGCCCTTGGCGTAGGCCAGGGCGAGGCGGGCGCGGGCGCGCTGGCCGTCGGAGAGCCGCCGGTAGGGCGTGAGGAACACGAACGCCTCACCGAGGCCGACGCGGCCCAGCAGCGCCAGGACGTCGGGCAGCTCCAGGTCGAACAGCTCGACCAGCGGCCGGTCGTCCTCGGGCTCCTCGGGCACCCACGCGTCCGGGTTGTCCCGCAGGAACAGCTCCAGCAGCTTCGACTTGCCGGTCCCGGAGAAGCCGGTGACGTAGGTGATGCCGGTGCGCCCCAGCGGGACCGCGTCGAGGACCGGGATGTCGGTGAAGCGGTCCTCGGTGAGGCCGAACAACTCGCGGACCAGGTCGGTCCGGGCGGACCCGCCCGCGCCCGGAGCGGGCCGCGCCCAGTGGTAGCTCGTCACGCCGTCCCCCATCTCTCATCCGTCGCGGACATCTCGTCAGCGCCGCCCGCCGCGCCGCGCGGCGGCCGGCTCGGCCCGCTCGTCCCACACCGGCTCGTCGCTCTCCACCACCGCGCCGTCCGCGCCGATGACCAGGTAGCGGTCGAAGCCGCGGGCGAACCAGCGGTCGTGGGTCACCGCGACCACCGAGCCCTCGAACCGGCGCAGGCCGTCCTCCACCGCCTGCGCGCTGTGCAGGTCCAGGTTGTCGGTGGGCTCGTCGAGCA
>NZ_JBHWIE010000440.1:0-5364 GCF_042732085.1 Actinosynnema sp. NPDC059797 | reverse complement strand
CGTCCTCTCCCGCATGGCCTGCCAAAGGCAACCACACTTGTCAAGGGGTGTCGCGAAAAGCGTGCGACACCCCTTGACAAGCGCGGTAGGGCTGCGCCCAGGCCATACGGGAGAGGACGAGCGCGGGAGCCTGTTTTATTGGTTTTGCCGAGGTGGCCCTCGGCGGTCCGTTCGGTCAGTCCTGTTCGAGGTCGCCCTCGGTCTGGAGGTAGACGGCCTGGAGGGCTTCCAGGGTGTTGGGGTCGGGGTGCTCCCACATGCCCCTGTTGGCGGCTTCCAGCAGGCGTTCGGCGATGCCGTGGAGGGCCCAGGGGTTGGACTCCGTCATGAACTTCTGGTTCTCGGGGTCCATGACGTAGGTGGCGGCGAGCTGTTCGTACATCCAGTCCGCCACGACGCCGGTGGTGGCGTCGTAGCCGAAGAGGTAATCGACGGTGGCGGCCAGTTCGAATGCGCCCTTGTAACCGTGCTTGCGCATCGCCGAGAGCCAGCGGGGGTTGACGACTCGGGCCCGGAAGATGCGGTTCGTCTCTTCGTGGAGGGTTCGGGTGCGGACGTTCTCCGGGCGGGTGTTGTCGCCGATGTAGGCGGCCGGGGCCTTTCCGGTGAGGGCGCGGACCGTGGCGATCATGCCGCCGTGGTATTGGAAGTAGTCGTCCGAGTCGGCGATGTCGTGTTCGCGCGTGTCGATGTTCTTCGCGGCCACGGCGATGCGCTTGTAGGCCGTTTCCATGTCGGCGCGCGCTTCCGTTCCGTCGAGGTCGCGGCCGTAGGCGTAGCCGCCCCAGACCGCGTAGACCTCGGCGAGGTCGGCGTCGTCGCGCCAGTTGCGGCTGTCGATGAGCGGGAGGAGGCCCGCGCCGTACGCGCCCGGTTTGCTGCCGAAGATGCGCAGGGTGGCGCGGCGGTGGTCGTGGTGGACCGCCAGGTCGGCTTGGGTGTGGGCGCGGACGTGGTTGTCGGCCGGGTCCTCGTTGAGGTCGGCGACGAGTTGGACGGCGTCGTCGAGGAGTGCGACGACATGGGGGAAGGCGTCGCGGAAGAAACCGCTGATGCGGACCGTGACGTCGATTCGCGGGCGGCCGAGTTCGGCGAGCGGGATCGCTTCGAGGCCGGTGACGCGGCGGGATTGGTCGTCCCAGGTGGGCCGGACACCCATCAGGGCGAGCACCTCGGCGATGTCGTCACCGGCCGTGCGCATGGCGCTGGTGCCCCAGACCGACAGGCCGACGGAGGGCGGCCACTCCCCCGTTTCCTCGCGGTAACGGGCGAGCAGCGAGTCCGCCATGGCCTGACCGGTCTCCCAGGCCAGGCGGGACGGCACCGCCTTGGGGTCGACGGAGTAGAAGTTGCGGCCGGTGGGCAGGACGTTGACCAGGCCGCGCAGCGGCGAACCGGAGGGCCCCGCCGGGACGTAGCCGCCGTCGAGGGCGTGGAGGACGTTGGTCAGCTCGTCGGTGGTGCGGGCCAGGCGCGGCACCACCTCGTCGGCCGCGAACTCCAGGATCCGCGCCACGTCCTCGTCGTCGGTGAGGGTGCGGGCGGTGGCGCGGTCCCAGCCCGCGTCCTCCATCGCCTGGACCAGGGCGCGGGCCTCGGCCTCGACGCGGTCGGTGGCGGTGCGGTCGGTGGTGTCGAGGCCGAGGGCCTCGCGGAGGCCCGGCAGCGCCGCCGTCCGCCCCGCCCACATCTGCCTGGCCTGGAGGATCGCCAGGACGAGGTTGACGCGGGCCTCGCCGGTGGGCGCCTGCCCGAGGACGTGGAGCCCGTCGCGGATCTGGACGTCCTTGATCTCGCACAGCCAGCCGTCGACGTGGAGCAGGAGGTCGTCGAACTCGGCGTCGTGCGGCCGGTCCTCCAAGCCGAGGTCGTGGTCCAGCTTCGCGGCCTGGATGAGGGTCCAGATCTGGGCCCGGATGGCGGGCAGCTTGGCCGGGTCCATCGCGGCGATGGCGCCGTGCTCGTCGAGGAGCTGTTCGAGCCTGGCGATGTCGCCGTAGCTGTCGGCGCGGGTCATCGGGGGCACGAGGTGGTCGACGAGGGTGGCGTGGGCGCGGCGCTTGGCCTGGGTGCCCTCCCCCGGGTCGTTGACCAGGAACGGGTAGATGAGCGGGAGGTCGCCGAGGGCCGCGTCGGGGCCGCAGGACGACGACATGCCCGCGGTCTTGCCGGGCAGCCACTCCAGGTTGCCGTGCTTGCCGACGTGGACGACGGCGTCGGCGCGGAACTCCTCCTCCAGCCAGCGGTAGGCGGCCAGGTAGTGGTGGCTCGGCGGCAGGTCGGGGTCGTGGTAGATGGCGATGGGGTTCTCGCCGAAGCCGCGCGGCGGCTGGACCATGACGACGACGTTGCCGGAGCGCAGGGCCGCCAGGACGATGTCGGAGCCGTCCACGAAGAGGGTGCCCGGCGCCTCGCCCCAGTGGCGCTCCATGGCCTCGCGGAGGTCCTCGGGGAGCGTGTCGTACCAGGTCCGGTAGCGGCTCGCGGGCAGGCGGACGGGGTTGCCCCGGAGCTGCTCCTCGGTGAGCCAGTCGGGGTCCTGGCCGCCGGCGGCGATGAGGGCGTGGATGAGGGCGTCGCCGTCCTGGTTGTCCACGCCGGGGAGGTCGTCGCCGATGTCGTAGCCGCGGTCGCGCAGCGCGGCGAGGAGGCGGACGACGCTGGCCGGGGTGTCCAGGCCGACGGCGTTGCCGATGCGCGAGTGCTTGGTGGGGTAGGCCGAGAGCATGACGGCGACGCGGCGTTGCGCCGGCGGGACGTGGCGGAGCCTGCCGTGGCGGACGGCGAGGCCGGCCACGCGGGCGGCGCGCTCGGGGTCGGCCACGTAGACGGTGAGGCCGTCCTCGTCGACCTCCTTGAAGGAGAACGGGACGGTGATGATCCGGCCGTCGAACTCGGGGATCGCGACCTGGGTCGCGGTGTCCAGCGGCGACAGCCCGTCGTCGTTCTCGTCCCAGGCCGCGCGGCTGGTGGTGAGGCAGAGGCCCTGGAGGATCGGCACGTCGAGGGCCGCCAGGGCGCCCACGTCCCACGCGTCGTCGTCGCCGCCCGCCGACGCGGTGGCGGGCTTGGTGCCGCCCGCGGCGAGGACGGTGACGACGAGGGCGTCCGCCTTGCGCAGCTCGGCGAGCAGAGCCTCGTCGGCGGAGCGCAGGGAGGCGCAGAAGATCGGCAGCGGGGTGCCGCCCTTGGCCTCGATCGCGTCGCAGAGGGCGTGCACGAAGGCCGTGTTCCCGGCCACGTGGTGGGCCCGGTAGTACAGGACGGCGACGGTGGGGCCGTCGCCACCGCGCTCGCGGTCGAGCAGGCCCCAGGTGGGCGCGGGCTCCGGCGCGGCGAAGCCGTGGCCGGTGAGCAGGACCGTGTCGGACAGGAAGTGGTGCAGCTGGGCGAGGTTGGTCGCGCCGCCGTGGGCCAGGTAGGCGTGCGCCTCGGCGCAGACGCCCGCGGGGACGGTCGACAGCTCCATCAGCTCGGCGTCGGGGTGCTGCTCGCCGCCCAGGACGACGACGGGGCGCGGGCCGGCCAGGAGCGCGTCCAGGCCCTCCTCCCACATGCGCCGCCCGCCCAGGATGCGGACCACGACGAGGTCGACGTCCCGCAGCAGGTCGGGCAGGTCCTCGGGGGCGGTGCGGGCCGGGTTGGCCAGGCGGTAGTCGGCGCCGCTCGCGCGGGCGGACAGCAGGTCGGTGTCGGAGGTCGACAAGAGCAGGATCACGTGCGGGCTCCATCCCTCGGGGGTCCTCGCCCCAGGTCGTAGGGGACGGCTGGCGGAGTTCCTGACTCCCGGGGGGCTGCCCCCGGTCACAGTGGCGGGACCGCGCCGGATTCACACCGGCTTCCTCCTGTTGCTTCGCCGTTCGGACGTCACCCTAGTTGGTGGTTAGCATCCAGCCCATGTCCACCGATCGAGATCGCCCGGACGCCTGCCCCGGCGCCGTCGAGGTGCACCGCGCCGCCGACGGCGGGCTGGCGCGCGTGCGGGTGCCCGGCGGCACGCTGACCGCCGACCGGTGGGACGTGCTGCGCACCGCCGCACTGGAGCTGGGCGACGGCTCCCTGGAGCTGACCTCACGGGCGAACGTGCAGCTCAGGGGCCTCGCGGACGGGGCCGAGGCGGAACTGGCGGCACGGCTGCGCGAGGCCGGGTTGCTGCCCTCGCCGACGCACGAGCGGGTGCGCAACGTCGTCGCCGACCCCCTGGACGACAACCAGGCGCTGGTCGACGCGATCGACGCGGCGCTGTGCGCGGAACCGGAGCTGGCTCACCTGCCCGGTCGATTCCTGGTCACCGTCGGTCACGGGGTCAGCGGCCTCGCGGGTGACGTCGGGCTGGTCGGGGACGCGTTGTTCCTGGCCGGTGTCGATTCAGGGATCCGGGTGACCGACCCGGTGGGGGCGGTGGTGGCGGTCGCGCGGCTGTTCCAGGAGCTGCGCGGCACTGCCTGGCGGCTGTCCGAAGTGGACGGCGGTGTGGGGAAGATCACCGCCGCGCTGGGCGGCGCGGGCGACGAGCGGCTGCCCGCCGCTGTGACGCCGGTCGCACCGGGGCCGGCCGGTTCGGTCGTCGTCGCCGGAGTGCCGCTGGGGCGGTTGGACGCCCGGCTGCTGGCCGGTGTGCCCGTCCGGGTGACGCCGTGGCGGAGCGTGGTCGTGCCGGCGGGCACCGACACGACCGGGTTGTTCACGTCGGCGGACTCGCCGTGGCACGGGGTGAGCGCGTGCACCGGGCGGCCGGGGTGCGCGAAGTCGTTGAGCGACGTGCGGGCCGATGTCGCCCGGTGGGTCGGCACCCCGCACGCGGGCCGCGTGCACTGGTCGGGCTGCGCGCGGCGGTGCGGGCGGCCGGCCGGGGACGTGGTGGAGTTCGTCGCCACCGGCGACGGGTACGAGGAGATCAGGTGACCAGCTACGTCAGGGACGGCGCGGAGATCTACCGCCGCTCGTTCGCCACCATCCGGGCCGAGGCCGACCTCGGGCGCTTCCCCGCGGACGTGGCGCGGGTGGTGGTCCGGATGATCCACGCGTGCGGCATGGTCGACCTCGTCGACGACGTCGCCTTCTCGCCGGACGTGGTGCGGGCGGCGCGCGACGCGCTGCTGGCCGGCGCGCCGGTGCTGTGCGACGCGCAGATGGTGGCCTCGGGCGTGACCCGGCGGCGGCTGCCCGCCGACAACGAGGTGCTGTGCCTGCTGGGCGACCCGCGGGTGCCCGCGCTGGCCGAGGAGATCGGCAACACGCGCAGCGCCGCGGCGCTGGAGCTGTGGGGCGGCAGGCTGGAGGGCGCGGTGGGGGCGGCAGGCAACGCGCCCACGGCCCTGTTCCACCTGCTGGACCTGATCGCCGCGGGCGCGCCGAAGCCCG
>NZ_JBHWIE010000439.1:0-5387 GCF_042732085.1 Actinosynnema sp. NPDC059797 | reverse complement strand
GTCCAGCGAACCCCCGGTCACCAGGACCGCCGAGATGACTAGCACGACGGTGATGCCGGCGGCGGTGAGGGCGTCGGAGGCGACGGCCTCGACGCTGGAGCGGCGGGCGTAGGCCATCTGCCGGGACTGCAGCTCCCTGGTCCGCCGCCGCAGGCGTTCGAGGTAGTCCTCGCCCCGGCCGAACGCGACCAGCTCCCGCAGGCCCTGCACGCCGTCGATCACCTCGGCGCCCAGCGCGCCCAGCTCGCCGCGCAGCTCGGAGCCCTGCGCGTCGGCGCGGCGGGCCAGCCACACCGGCACGGTGGCCAGCAGGAGCAGGAACAGCAGCAGCGCCAGGGCCAGCCACGGGTCGATGAAGGCGATCGCCACCACCGCGCCGCCGGAGACGACCGCGGTGACCAGGTAGTCGGCGATCGTGTGGGCGTAGAACCACTCGATGGTCTCGACGTCGGACATCACGGTGGTGGCCAGGTCGCCGGTCCGGCGGCCGAGCAGGTAGCGGGGCGCGCGGCGTTCCAGGCCGTCGAACAGCCGCACCCGGAGGTCGGCGAGCAGCTGGTAGGCCAGGTCGTGGGCCACCCACATCTGCCACCACCGCGACAGGGCGGCCACGATCACGAAACCCAGCAGCCAGGGCAGCAGCGCGCGCAGCTCGTCGGCGGGCGCGCCGGTGACGGCGCTGCCGACCAGCCACGCACCGATCACCGCCGCGCCCACCACGGTCACGTGGTAGACCAGCCCGGACAGCACGGTCCAGGCGAACGTGCCGAGGTGGCCGCCGATCAGCGGGACCAGCGCGGCGACGGGCCGGGACGGTGTCGCCTCGTCGACGGGAGGCCGGTCGGCGGGGTCGGCCGCCGAGTCCGGTGCCGCGGTCAGGGTCATCGCTCGCTCCACTCCAGGGTTCGGCTCGGCCCGGTCAGTTGTCGGCGCTCTGCGCGGCGACCAGGCGCGCGTAATCGCCCCGGCGGCGCATCAGGTCGTCGTGCACGCCCACCTCGCGGATGCGGCTGTCGCCCAGCAGGATGATCTGCTCGGCGTCGCGCACGGTGGACAGGCGGTGCGCGACGACGAGCGTCGTGCGCCCCCGGGACGCCCGGCCCAGCGCCTGCTGGATCGCCGCCTCGCTCACGGAGTCCACGCTCGACGTGGCCTCGTCCAGCACGAGGATCGGCGCGTCCTTGAGCAGCGCCCGCGCGATGGCGATGCGCTGGCGCTGGCCGCCGGACAGGGTCAGCGCGCGCTCGCCCAGCTCCGTCCCGTAGCCGTCGGGCAGCGCCTCGATGAACTCGGCGGCGTTGGCGGCCAGCGCGGCGGCCCGCACCTCCTCGTCGGTGGCCTCGGGCTTGCCCAGCCGGATGTTGTCCGCGACCGTGCCGGTGAACAGGTAGGTGTCCTGGGACACGACCGCGATCAGCGACCGCAGGTCCTCCACGGGCAGGGCGCGGATGTCGTGGCCGTCGATGGTGATGCGGCCGTGCGACGGGTCGAAGTAGCGCATCAGCAGGCCCACCAGCGTGCTCTTGCCCGACCCGGACTCGCCGACGACGGCGACCGTGTGCCCCGGCTCGACGGTGAAGTCGATGTCCCGGACGGCCGGCACGTCGCGGCCCGGGTAGGTGAACGAGACGCCCTCGAAGGCCACCACCGGGCGCAGCGACCGCGCGTCGACGGCGGGGCCGTCGGGGCGGTCGCCGATCAGCGGCGGCGCGGTGAGCAGCTCGTCGATCTTCTTGGCCGCGGCGACGCCGAGGTAGCCCGCGTGCCAGTACTTCGACAGGTCGCCCAGCGGGCGGAAGCACTCGCGGCTGAGCAGCAGCAGGACCAGCAGGGTGAACAGGTCCAGGGAGCCGGAGGCGAAGCGCAGCACGCCGAGCGCGATGGCCAGCGCCGGGCCCGCCAGCAGGCCGAAGGTGGTGATGCCGCTGTCGAACAGCGACAGGCCCAGGTGCCGCATCGACGCCTTGTAGAGCTGGTGGGCGCGGGCGCCGAGGGTGTTGCGCTCCCGTTCGACCGCGTTGAAGCTCTTCAGCGTGGTCATGCCCTGCATGGCGTCGATGTAGTCGGCGTTGAGCCTGCCGAAGGCGCCCCAGTGCTCCGCGCCCGCCTTGCCCAGCGTGCGGTCCCACAGGCGCGGCAGCACCAGCACGACGAGCACGCACAGCGCGATGACCACGGCGGACAGCGGGTCGCGGGCGGCCAGGTAGACGAGGATGCCGGCGGGGCCCAGCAGGCACACCGCCACGGTGGGCAGGTAGCGGCTGTAGTAGGTCTCCAGCGATTCGACGCCGTCCACCAGCGTGGACTGCACGTCGCCGCTGCGCCGGTCGGTCAGGTAGCCCGGCCCCAGGGCGAGCAGCTTGGTGAACAGCCTGGCCCGGACGCGCAGCTTCACCGCGTGGGCGGTGCGCTGGGCCGCGATCTCGGAGGCGATCACCAGGCCCGCGCGCAGCAGCACGACCGCCGCGAGGGCGACCAGGGGCCACCGCACGCCGGCGAGGTCGGCGCCGGTCAGCAGCCTGGCGAAGACCAGGGCGGTCAGCAGGCCCTGGCCGACGTTCGCCAGGGTGATCAGCAGGCCCAGCGCGATGTTGACGCCCAGGTGGCCCCGGATGTCACCGGCGAGCGCGAGCAGTGCGCGGTGGAGCATCATGGCGGCTTCCCCCCGGCCGTGTCAGGTGTAGAGCTCTTCGTCGTGCTCGTTGACCTGGATGTGCGCGCCGTCCGGGTCCGCGAGCACCACGGACCGGCCGAACGACTCGTCGGCGATGCCCCGCACCGGTTCGTGCCCCGCTTGGGCGACCGCCTCGACGAGCTTCTCCAGGGGCTCGGTGGTGACGAAGCCGAGCATCACCACCCCCGGCCCCACGGGCTCGTCGGCCTCGGGCAGCGCGGGCGCCGGGCGCACCCGCGACTCGTGCAGGCCCAGGCGACCGCCGGGGCCCTCCAGCTCCACCCAGGCGCCGCTGCGGCTGCGGTTGCGCTCGACGAAGCCCAGCGCCGCGTAGAAGGCCAGCGAAGCGTCCACGTCGGACACGTAGACCACGGGCATCAGGATCATCGCGCACCTTCGGCGTCGAGCCGGCCCAGGTACTCCCGCAACGCGGTCTCCACCAGGCCGGACAAGGTCTGCCTGGTGTCGACCGCCGCGTGCTTCGCCTCTCGCACGAGGTCCTTCGGCAGGTACACGTTGAACTGCTGCCTCTCGGTCACGGTTACTAGCCTACTAGCATGCTAGCCCTCGTGCCAGGGATTCCGCGCGTCCACCGCGAGGAGCTTCGGGTCGGGCCGGTAGGCGTGGAAACCGGGCCCCGCCACCGCGTCGTTCGCGCGGAAGACGAGCACCGAGGCGTACCCGCGGTCGACCAGCAGGCGCTCGGCCCGCCGCAGCAGGTCGTCGCGGTCCGCGGGCGTGGCCGCCGCGCCCAGCCGGTCGACCAGCTCGTCCAGCTCGGCGTCCCGGACACCGCCGAAGTTCTGGCCGCCGACGCCGAACCAGTTCAGCAGGACCTGCCCCGGGTCGTTGCCCAGGCCCTCCATGCGCAGCGGGTTGACGTTGAGGTTCCACTCCTGCGGCCAGTCGGTGTTGTCGTAGTGCGCCTCGACCTGCCGCAGCTCCACGTCGAAGCCGACCTGGCGCAACTGGTCGCGCAGCAGCAAGCCGATCCGCTCGTAGGTGGGGTCCTCCGACCACAGGTAGGTGATCTTCAGCGGTGCGCCGCCGCGGACCCGGACGCCGTCGGGGCCCGCCTGCCAGCCCGCCGCGTCCAGCAGCCGCCCCGCCTCGGCCACGTCGGTGCGCTGGAGGGACTGGTGCCACGGCACGCTCCGGGGGTACAGGCCCTCGGCGCGCTCGGCCAGCCCGTCGGGCAGGTCCGCCGCGAGCCGGCCGTAGTCGACCGCCAGGAGGAAGGCCCGGCGCACCTCGGCCTGGTCGAACGGCGCCCGGTTCAGGTTGAGCTGGAGGCACGCCGCCTCGGTGGCGACCTCCGCGCGCACGTGGCGCAGCCGGTCGTCGCCGCGCACGACGTCCGCGACCCCGGTCGGCGGCCCGAGCGCGAGGTCCACCTCGCCCGCGCGCACCGCGCCCAGCCTGGCCTGCGCGTCGGCCACGCACCGCAGCTCGTACTCCTCGTACGGCGCGCGGTCGCCCCAGTAGTCGTCGAACCGGGTGGCGGTGATCCGGTCGCCCCGGACCCCGGTCGGGCGGTAGGGCCCGGTGTAGAGCCCGGCCTCGGCCGCCTTCTGCTCGTCGTCGCCCGCGCGCTCCAGCGCCTCCGCGTCGTGGACCGGGTAGGAGAAGATCGACGCCAGCGCGTTGGGCCCGGTGGCGGTGGGTTCGGCGGTGGTGAGGGTGAACTCCAGCGGTCCCGTCACCTCCACCCGGCCCTCGGTCACCGCGTCGGAGACGAACGAGTTCTCGGCGTGCCGCCGGATCCCGGCGACCACGGCGGCGGCGTCCACGTCGCGGCCGTTGTGGAACTTCACCCCCGGCCTCAGCTTGAACCGCCACGTGGTGTCGCCGTCACGGCTGAACGACTCGGCGAGCCAGGGTTCCAGCGAGCCGTCGGGTTTCGGCCTGACCAACAACTCCGCGAACCCATAGGACACCGTGGACAGGTTGGTGAAACCGCCGGGCCGGACGCTGCACACGGATTCCGCCGCGGCGACGCGCAAGGCCCGGGGCCGTTCGGTGGTCTGCTGCGGGGCCGCCGCGCAACCGGCCAGCAACGCGACCGTGAGCGGGGCCGCCAGGGCACGACGGGACAACACACCCTCCTGAGCTGGAAATGAAAACCATTTCAGCCGGAGTGTAGACCCGCTCCCCTTGCCGCGACAGGGTTTTCGACGACCTCACCGGCGTCGACCGGCTCGACCGCAAGACTGCGGTCCACCAGGCGCAGCACGCGGTCCGCCAGCACGTCGAGCACCGCGCCGTCGTGGCTCACCAGGACGATCGCCGTCCCGCCGTCCGCGACCGCGCGCAGCAGGTGCAGCACGCCCGCCGCCGTGGTGACGTCCAGCGCGCTGGTCGGCTCGTCGGCGAGCACCACGGCGGGTTCGGCCGCCAGCGCGCGGGCGATGGCCACGCGCTGGCACTGCCCGCCGGACAGCTCGGTCGGCCGCGCGTCGAGGTCGATCCCGGGCAGCCCGACCCGGTCGAGCAGGTCCCGCGCCCGGCCGCGGCGATCGGGCTCGCGCGGCATCGGCTCGCCCACGGTGCGCCAGATCGGCCACCTCGGGTCCAGGCTCGCCCGCGGGTGCTGGAAGACCGGCATGACGAAACCGGGGCGCGGGACGCGGCGGCGGCGCTTCACCCACGCGGGCCGCCCCGCGAACTCGACCTCGCCCGAGTCCGGCCGCTCCACCGCGGCCAGCAGGCGCAG
>NZ_JBHWIE010000438.1:0-5390 GCF_042732085.1 Actinosynnema sp. NPDC059797 | reverse complement strand
TCGGAGCCGGCAGGCTCGGTGGGACGCTTTTCCCCACCGTGCCTGCCGGCTGCGGCCTGCCTCCGGTACTCGTAAGGGCCCCATGTCAAATCGAGACCCTTCGCAACCACCGGCCCCTTGAACGCGCTCCCAACGCATGACTCGCGCGCACTGAACGCATGACTCGCGCGTGCTGAACGCATGACTCGCGCGCGCCGAACGTACGACACACCCGACCGGAACGTACGACTCACCGACCCTGAACGTACGACTCACCGGCTCCGAACGTACGACTCGCGATGCCCAACCGGACGACTCGCGATGTCCAACTGGAGGACACGTGGTGTCCGAGTGGAGGACGCGCGTGGTGGGAGCGCTCTCTTGTGGAAGAGGCTGCGTGGGAGGGCCGGCGGGCTTACAAGGCAGTGTCGGTAAGTTGCGGGATACAGTTGACATCTTGCGAAGATGTGTTCGGTAGACCTACCGTGTGCGCCACACCACACCCGAGGAAGGTCCGCCACCATGAACTCACCCAACCTCCGCAGAGCGGCGGGGTTGCTGCTGGCAGGCAGCCTGACCCTCACCGCGGCCGCGGCCTGCTCCCAGGGCGGCGACCGAGGCGACCAGGACGGCCGGGGAGCCGCCAACGGCAAGGTCACGGTCGTCGTCAACGGCCAGCCGCCCCAGACCCAGGCGTTCGAGCGCAAGGTCTTCGACGAGGACGTGGCCGAGTTCGAGGCGGCCAACCCCGACATCGACATCGAGCCGCGCGAGGGGTTCATGGACCCCCAGACGTTCTCCGCCAAGCTCGCGGGCGGTCAGCTCGAAGACGTCTACTACGCCTACTTCACGGACCCGGCGAACCTCATCGCCCGCCGCCAGGCCGCCGACATCACCGAGTACGTGAAGGACGTGCCGCACTACGGCGAGATCCGCCAGGAGCTGCGCGACGTGTTCAGCGCCGGCGGCAAGGTCTACGGCATCCCCACCGCCAACTACTCCATGGGCCTGGTCTACAACCGCGAGCTGTTCACCCGCGCCGGCCTCGACCCCGACCAGCCGCCCAGGACCTGGGACGACGTCCGCGCCGCCGCCAAGAAGATCGCCGACCTGCCCGGCAACGAGGTCGGCTTCGCCGAGTACAGCCGCGACAACCAGGGCGGCTGGCACTTCACCGCCTGGGTCTACTCCGTCGGCGGCCGGATCGCCCGCCAGGAGGGCGGCAAGTGGGTCGCCGACTTCAACGACGCCAACGGCCGGGAAGTCCTCGACCACCTCAAGGCCATGCGCTGGACCGACAACAGCATGGGGGAGAAGCAGCTCCTCGTCATCGAGGACGTCCAGCAGATGATGGGCGCCGGGCAGCTCGGCATGTACCTCGCCGCGCCGGACAACATCCCCACGCTGGTCAACCAGTTCGACGGCGACTACGCCGACTACGGCCTCGCGCCCATCCCCGAGGCCGAGGGCACGCTCATCGGCGGCGAGGGCTACATGGTCAACCCGAAGGCGTCGCCGGAGAAGATCCGCGCCGGCCTGAAGTGGATCTCCTGGAAGTACCTCGACCCGGACCGGATGGGGAAGAGCCTCCAGCGCTACAAGGACCAGGGCCAACCCATCGGCCTGCCGGTCCCGCCGGCCGCCGACATCTGGACCGGCGACGTCGCCGCCGAGCAGGACCGGCTCAAGAAGAGCCTCGCCACGGTGCCGGTCGCGAACTTCCAGTCCTACGTGGACACGAAGCCGGAGGGCCGCGTCGAGCCGCCGAACGCCCAGCAGGTCTACGCGGTCCTCGACAACGTCATGCAGGCCGTGCTCACCGAGCCCGACGCGGACGCGGACCGGCTGCTGGCCGACGCCGAGGCCAAGGTGAACAACGTCCTCGCGCAGGTCAAGTGATGCGCCGCCGCGTCGCGGAGAACCTGACCGCGTACGGGTTCCTGTCCGCCGCCCTGGTCTGCTTCGCGGTGTTCTCCTGGTACCCGATCGCGCGCGGGGCCGTGCTGGGCTTCCAGCAGGTCGACTTCGTCAACGACCCCGCGTGGGTCGGCTGGGAGAACTTCGAGCGCCTCTTCGCCGACCCCCTGTTCGCCACGGCGTGGCGCAACACCCTGCTGTTCACCGCGCTGGCGCTGGTCTTCGGCTTCGCCGTGCCGTTCCTGCTCGCGGTGGTGCTCAACGAGCTGCGGCACCTCAAGGCGTACTTCCGGCTGGTCGTGTACCTGCCGGTGATGCTGTCCCCGGTCGTCGCCGCGCTGATCTGGAAGTGGATGTACGACCCCGGTCCGGGCCTGCTCAACACCGCGCTGCGCGGGCTCGGGCTGGAGGGTCTGGCGTGGCTGGACAGCTCCGACACCTCGATGCTGTCCCTGGTGCTCGTCTCGACCTGGGCGAACCTGGGCACCGCGACGCTCGTCTACCTGGCGGCGCTCCAGTCCGTCCCCGGCGACCTGTACGAGGCGGCCGAGCTGGACGGCGCGGGCGTGCTGCGCAGGCTGTGGCACGTCACCGTCCCGCAGACCCGCTTCGCGCTGCTCGTCCTGCTCCTGCTCCAGGTCGTCGCCACCATGCAGGTGTTCACCGAGCCGTACGTGATGACCGGCGGCGGCCCCGACGACTCCACCGTCACCGTCCTGCTCCTCCTCTACCGCTACGCCTTCTACTACAACGACTTCGGCACCGCGAGTGCCCTGAGCCTGTTGCTGCTGCTGGTGCTCGGCGCGTTCACCGCCCTGTACCTGCGCGTGACGCGGAAGGCGGACGCATGAGGACGCTCATCGCGCCGGGGCGGTCCCGCGCCGGCTACACCACCGCGCTCGTCGTCACCGCGGTCGTGCTCACCGCGGTCTTCGTCGTGCCCCTGCTCTGGGTCGTGGTCTCGGCGATGAAACCGGCGCCCGAGCTGGCCCGCGTGCCGCCGACGGTGCTGCCGGAGACGTGGGTGCCGGGCACCTACGCCGAGGCGTGGGACCTGATGGACCTGGGCGCCTACTTCTGGAACACGGTCGTGGTCGCGGTGGGGGTGTGGGCGGTGCAGCTCGCCGTGGACGTGCCCGCCGCCTACGCGCTGTCCCGGCTGCGGCCGGTGCTGGGCAAGGCGATCCTCGGCGCGATGCTGGTGACCCTGATGATGCCCGCCGCCGTGCTGCTGGTCCCGACCTACCTGACCATCGCCGACCTCGGCCTGCTGAACAACCCGGCCTCGCTGTGGCTGCTCGGCGCGGCGAACGCCTTCACGGTGTTCCTGCTCAAGCGGTTCTTCGACCAGCTCCCGGTGGAGGTGCTGGAGGCGGCCCGGATCGACGGCGCGAACCAGGTCACCCTGCTGTGGCGGGTCGTGCTGCCGCTGTCCAGGCCGGTCCTGGCGGTCGTGTCGATCTTCGCGGTGGTGGCCGCGTGGAAGGACTTCCTCTGGCCGCTGCTGGTGTTCTCCGACCCGGCGCGGCAGACGCTGAGCGTGGCGCTCCAGCGCTTCGCCCCCGACACCCTGGTCAACCTGCTGCTCGCGGGGCTCGTGCTCTCGAGCCTGCCGATGGTCGGCCTGTTCCTGGTGTTCCAGCGGCACGTGCTCGCAGGTCTGACCGCGGGCAGCGTGAAGGGCTGACCCGCCGCCGTCACACCCACTGCCTCGGGCGACCGAGGACTACCGAGGAGGAATCCGCATGAACTGGTGGCGCGGTGCGGCCATCTACCAGGTGTACCCGCGCAGCTTCGCCGACGGCAACGGCGACGGGATCGGGGACCTCGCTGGCCTGCGCCAGAAGCTCCCCCACCTCGCCGAGTTGGGGGTGGACGCGATCTGGCTCAGCCCGTGGTACCCCTCCCCGATGGCCGACGGCGGCTACGACGTCGCCGACTACCGCGACATCGAGCCGGTGTTCGGCACGCTGGTCGAGGCGGAGAAGTTCATCGCCGAGGCCCACGGCGCGGGCCTGCGGGTGATCATCGACATCGTGCCCAACCACTGCTCCGACCGGCACCCCTGGTTCCAGGAGGCGCTGCGCGGGCAGGGGCGCGACCGGTTCTGGTTCCACGACGGCGACGAGCCGCCGAACGACTGGAAGTCCCGCTTCGGCGGCCCGGCCTGGAGCCGCACCCCGGACGGCGGGAGCTGGTACCTCCACCTCTACAGCCCGGAGCAGCCCGACCTGAACTGGACCAACCCGGAGGTGCGGGCCGAGTTCGAGTCGATCCTGCGGTTCTGGCTGGACCGCGGCATCGACGGCTTCCGCATCGACGTGGCCGACGGCCTGGTCAAGGACTTCTCCCGGCCGGACGCCGACGCGCCCTACTCCGACCAGGACGGCGTGCACGAGATCTACCGCTCGTGGCGGCGGGTGCTGGACGAGTACCCGGACGACCGGGTCTTCGTGGGGGAGATGTGGTTGCCCGACCCGGCGCGGTTCGCGCTCTACCTGCGCCCGGACGAGCTGCACTCGGCGTTCAACTTCGACTTCCTGTGCTGCCCGTGGGACCCGGCGGAGCTGCGCCGGGTGATCGACGCGACGCTGGCCGCGCACGCGCCGGTCGGCGCGCCGCCCACGTGGGTGCTGTCGAACCACGACGTGACCCGGCACGTGTCGCGGATGGGCCGCGCGGACACCTCGTTCGACTTCGGCCGCCGCCAGCACCTCACCCCGACCGACCTGGGACTGGGCGTGAAGCGGGCGCGGGCGGCGATCATGCTCACCACCGCCCTGCCCGGCTGCGTGTACCTCTACCAGGGTGAGGAACTGGGCCTGGAGGAGGTCGACGACCTGCCGGACGAGCTGCGGCAGGACCCGGTGTGGGAGCGCTCCGGCCACACCGACCGCGGTCGGGACGGCTGCCGCGTGCCGATCCCGTGGGGCGAGGAGGGGCCGACGTGGCTGCCGCGGCCGGCGCACTGGGCGTCGCTGTCGGTGGCCGCGCAGACCGGGGAGCCGGACTCGATGCTCGCGCACTACCGGACCGTGCTGGGGCTGCGGCGGGCGGAGCGGTCGCTGGGCGACGGGCCGATGGGGTGGCTGGACCTCGGCCCGGGGGTGGTCGCGTTCAGCCGGGGCGACGACTTCGCCTGCGTGCTGAACCTGTCCGGCGAGCCGGTGGCCCTGCCGGAGCACGACGGCGTGCTGGCGACCAGCGGCCCCCTGGCCGAAGGCGCCCTGCCACCGGACACCGCGGCCTGGCTGCGCCTCACGCGCTGACCGGACCGAGCCGGCTGGCCCGAACCGCGCCCCACGTGCGGGTCGGCTCGACCTGCGCGCCGACTCGGCCGGCCCGTTCGCCGACTCGGCCGGTCCGTGCGCGCCGCGCGCCGGCCGGAGCCCGTGGCGAGACCCCTCAGCAGTCGGGCGGTGCGCCGAGGACGGTAGCCCGAAACGCGGACCGGGGCCAGAAAGCGACAGTGCCCCGACGACGGGGGCGCACCC
>NZ_JBHWIE010000437.1:0-5402 GCF_042732085.1 Actinosynnema sp. NPDC059797 | reverse complement strand
CTGCCGGCATGGCCGGCATGGGCGCGGGCGCCGGCGGCGGCCGCGGCGAGGAGGACAAGGAGCACAAGGCCGCCTCGTACCTCGTGGAGACCGAGGACGTCTTCGGCGACGGCACCATGGTCGCCCCGCCGGTCATCGGCGGGTGAGCGTGTTCTCGTTCACCCTGTCCCACGCGGCGGCCGACATGCTGTGGGAGGACCTGAAGCTCGGCAGCCGCCCCTACCCGTTCGACTTCCCCTACCTCGGGCGCACCACGGACGAGCGCGACGGCATCCGCAAAGCCGTCTACCGCGACCTGGAGTCCCGCGGCCTGGTCCACCGCGGCCGGGTCGCGCCCGAGGTCGAGGAGGGGCTCAACCTGATCGTGCGGTTCGACTTCTGCCTCAACGCGGTCGCCTCGCTGGACGCCCGCAACGTCGAACGCCAGCTGCTGGCCCGGGGCGGCGCGGTCGGTGAGCGCGCCGCCATCGCGGTGATGGACGACCGGCAGATCAAGGTGGACCTGATCCGCTCGCCGGCCCTCGTGCGCGCGTTCGTGGACCTCGTCCCGAACAGCCGCCCGGGTCCCGGCCAGTCGGTCACCGTGCCGATGCCGTCGGCCGCGCCGCCGCCGCGCCCGACCCGCGACGAGGACTTCGGCAACGCCACCTTCACCCGCGCCATGGCGCCGCGCTCCACCGCGGGCACGCAGGTCCGCGCCCTGGAGGCGGTGTTCGAACGGCCCCGGCTGCGCGCCGGCCAGTTCGGCGTCACGGTGCGCGGCAGGCACGGCCGGGAGCAGCGCGCCCCGCAGGTCGCCTGGTTCGACAACGACCAGGGTCGCTACATGTCGCAGACGCGGCAGGGGCAGGACGGCCAGAAGTGGCTCACCCACGCCCCCGCCGACAACGCGCGCATCGCCGCCCAGCTCGCCCAGGAGCTGAACGGCCTGCTCAACTAGGCCTCGTCGGAGCTGCCGCCGTAGCCGGGCATCCGGCCGGTGACCACGAAGACCGTCCGCTTGGCCACCGACACGGCGTGGTCGGCGAACCGCTCGTAGAACCGGCCGAGCAGGGTGGTGTCCACCGCCGAGGGCACGCCGTGCGCCCACTCCTTGTCCATGATCACCGTGAACAGGTGGCGGTGCAGGTCGTCCATCGCGTCGTCGGCGTCCTCCAGCGACCTCGCCCGCGCCACGTCCTGCGTGCGGATGATGTCGGTCGCCTCCCGCGCCAGCTCCACCGCGATGCGGCCCATCTCGGCGAAGTACGGCTCCACGGTGTCGGCGAGCACGTGGTTCGGGTGCCTGCGGCGCGCGGCCTTGGCCACGTGCAGCGCGAGGTCGCCCATCCGCTCGACGCTCTCCGCGGCGTGGATCACCGCGAGCACGATGCGCAGGTCCGTCGCGACCGGCGCCTGCAGCGCCAGCAGCGCGTAAGCCTGCTCCTCGATGCCCGCGCGCAGGTCGTCGATCTTGGTGTCGTCGCCGATCACCTGCTCGGCGAGGGCGAGGTCCGCCCGGAGCAGTGCCCGGGTGGCGTGCTCCATCGCCTCGCCCGCCATCGCGCACATGTCCGCGAGCTGGCCGGCGAGTTGTCCGAGCTGGTCGTGGTAAGCCTCGCGCATGGCCGTCAGCCTACGTGCGGGTCATCGCGGTAGCGACCCACCCCGGTGAACCGGTGGTGAACCCGGGACGTCCAGTCGACTACCCCGCGCACGGGTCGGCGGCGGCGTTCACCACGGACAGGTCCCGGGGCGGTGTGACCTTGCCCGGCTCGCCGGTCGCGGCGCCACCCGGCGCCTGGATGACGCCGTCCCAGCCGGGACCGATCAGCAGCTCCACCGCGCCGCCCATCGACGGGTCGACCACCAGCGTCGCACCGGGCACCGACGCCCTCAGCGTCGCCGCGACGTCCTCGCCGCCCACGCTGTACTTGATGATCGTCTTGTCGGTGGCCTGGCCGTTGCCGCTGATCACGACCTCGTAGCCCAGTGCCTCCAGCTCGTCGCTCGCCAGGCGGGCCGCGCCGGGCGCGTTCTCGTCGCCGTTGCGCACCTGGATCTTCAGGCCCTTCGGGTCGACCACCTTGCCCTGGCGCGGTCCGGCGGGCGGCGACGAAGCCTGCTGCTGCGCCTGGTTCGCGGCCGCGTCGCCGTCGGCCTTCTCCTTGGGCAGCGGCGTGCCGTCGATGATCGCCTGGAACAGCGCCTTGGTCTCGTCGAGCTTGAGGACCTCGATGTTGTCGTCGTTCGACGTCGTCTCGCCCTCCAGCGTCTCGTGCGGGACGGTGACGAAGCTGACGCGGCCCGCTTCGAGGCTGCGCAACGACTGGGCGAGCGTGAGCATGTCGTTCACGCCGATGTTGTCGCCGACGGTGGCCGACGCGAACGCGTTGAGGAAGCCGTTGAGCTTGCTCGGGCTCAGCAGGATGTCCGTCGACAAAGCCTTGCGCAGCAACGCCGACAGGAACTGCTGCTGGCGCGTGACGCGGTCGTAGTCGCCGAACGCCTCGCCGGACACCTTGCGGGCGCGCACGTAGTCCAGCGCCTTGCCGCCGTTGATGTCGTACTTGCCCGCCTTGTCGAAGATGGTGCCCAGTTCCTCGTCGACCATCGGCTTCGGCACGCACACCGTCACCGTGCCGACCGCGTCGACCATGCCCTTGAAGCCGTTGAAGTCGATGCTGATGAAGTGGTTGATCTCCAGGCCGGTCAGCTCGGTCATGAACTTCGCCACGCACTGCGGCCCGCCCACCGCGTAAGGCTCATTGGCCTTCGTGGTCTCGCGCGCCAGGTTCTCGTCGGTGTACTGGCCGCTGTTGGCGTCCCACCGCCGGCACTCGGGCCGCTCGACCTGGAGGTCGCGCGGCACGGACACGACGACCATGCGCTTCCGGTCGGCCGGGATGTGGGCGAGCATCAGCACGTCGGACCGCGCGCCCGGCGCCGCACCCGTGTCGCCGACGCCGTCCTCCGGCCGGGCGCCCGCGCGGGTATCCGAGCCGACGATGAGGAAGTTCTCGTCGCCGAGCTGCTTCTCGGCCTCGTGCACGGCGGCCGAGTTCGAGCCGAGCGCGTCGACGTCGACGAACTTGCTGTCGATGTAGAGCATCGCGCCCCACCCGACACCGGTCGACACGAACACCAGCACGGCGGCGGTCAGCGCGACCGCCTTGACCGTCTTGACGATCTTGCTGTGCTTGGCCGTGCGCCCGCGGCGGCGCGGCCGGTCGTCATCGTCGTCGTCCGGGCCGGCGACCGGCGAGGCGTACTCGGTGGCGTCCTCGTCGTGTTCGGCCTTCCACGGCATGAGCTTCTGGCGGCGCTCCTTGCGCTGCCGCTCCTGCTCGGCGAGCTCGTCGTGGACGGCGGAGAAGCGGGCCAGGGTGTGGTCGACCTCGCGGCGCTTCTTGACGTCGTCGCTGATGGCCTCCATCTCCGTGGTGAGGCTCATCGGGTCGATCTGCTCGCGCGGAGCGGGACCGCCGCCGCTGCCGGGGCGGTCGGCGATCGGGCCACCGGCGCCCTGCTCGGGCGCTTCGGCGGGGTCCTCGGCGAACCGACGGCCGGGCACGTCGACGACGGGGCGCGGACCGCTGCCCTCCGCCAGGCGACGGGGTCCCCGGGCGTCCTCGGGCCGGGGGTGGGGCGCTTCGGGCGGACCACCCGCGGGACGTCGACCCGTGGCGTCGACCGGCGGCCGCGGACGGGGGCCGCTGCCGTCGGGGAGCCGCGGCCCGTCCTCGGCGGCCGCGCGGTGCGGGTCGTCCCCGGGCCTGCCGGGCGCGGGACGTCGACCGGTGGCGTCGGGCGCGGGGCCGTCCGCCAGGCGACGCGGACCGCCGTCCACCGGGCGACGGCCGGTGCCCTCCGGTCCGGGTCCGTCGACCGCGGGGCGCGGGCGCGGACCGCTGCCGTCGGGCAGGCGACGACCGACCCCGGGCACGTCCTCACCGGGTCTGCCCGGCACGTCGGGGCGCGGTACTTCGGGGCGCGGTACTTCGGGACGCGGCCGACGACCGGTGCCGTCGGGCGCGGGTCCGTCGGCCAGGCGGCGCGGACCTTCCAAGTTCTCGGGACGCGGGCGCGGACCGCTGCCGTCGGGGAGCCGGTGGCCGCTCGGGTCCTCACCGGGACGTCCCGGCACGTCGGGACGTCCCGGCACGTCGGGACGGGGCCGGCGACCGGTGCCCTCGGGACCGGGACGCGGTCCGCCGAGGTCGTCCGGGTGGGGTCCGTCGGCGAGCCGGCGGCCGATCGCGCCGGGTGGCACGACCTCGCCGGGGTGAGGGGGGGCGTCGGGGCGGGGCGCGCCCGGGTGGGGCCGCCGACCGGTGCCCTCGGGACCTGGGCGCGGTCCGCCGACCTCGCCCGGGGCGGGCGGGCGCGGGCGCCTGCCGGTGTGCTCACCGGGACGCGGACCGTCGGCGAGCCGCCGACCGGTCCCCTCGGCGGGGTGGGGTCCCGGCGCGCCGTCGAGGTGGTCGGGCCGCGGGCGCGGGTCCACCGGTTGCCGCGGACCGCCGTCCACGGGGCGGCGCGGTGCATCCGCGGGCCGCCTGCCGGGACCTGCCTGCTCCTCGGCGCGCCTGCCCGAACCCGGTGGTTCGTCGGCCGCGCGCCTGCCGGGTCCCGCCAGTTCATCGGCCGCGCGTCTGCCGGGGCCCAGCGGCTCGTCGGCCGCGCGCCTGCCGGGACCCGCCGGCTCGTCAACCATCCGCCTGCCGGGACCTGGCGGCTCCTCGGCCGCGCGCCTGCCGGAACCCAAGGGCTCTTCGGCGGCGCGCCGACCGGAAGCCGGCGGCTCGTCGGCCATCCGCCGACCAGGACCCGCCGGCTCGTTGGCCGCCCGCCTGCCGAGACCTCCGTCCGCGGCACGCCGACCGGGGCCACCTGACACGGGTCCGCCCGCCACGGGTCCGCCCGCCACAGGGCCACCCACCGCGGGGTCGTCCGCGAACCGCCTGCCCTGCGGGCCGTCCGCCGCACCGTCCGGGAAGCGCTTGCCCGCTCCGGCACCGGGGTGGTCGTCGGCGAACCGCCTGCCCGGACCCGCCGGTTCGTCGGCCGCGCGCCTGCCGGGACCCGGGGGCTCGTCGGCGAACCGCCTGCCGGCGGCGTCGGGGCCGGGGACCTCGGGTCGGGCGCGCCGGCCGGTGCTCTCCGCGGTGCGCCCGGGAGCCGGGAACCGCCTGCTCGCCTCGCCGTCGACGTCACCGGGCCCCGCGTCACGCCGGGGATCCGGTCCGCCCGCGTACCCGTTCGCCGGGCGCGGGGCCTCGGAGAAGTCGCCGGGGCGCTCCTCGGCGCGGCGGCGGCGACCGGTGTCCTCCGGGTGCGGTCGGGGCGTCCGGGTGCCGGCGCCCTCGCCCGCGGGCGAGAAGAACTCGTTCGTGGGAGGCGGCGCGGTGGCGCGCCTGCGG
>NZ_JBHWIE010000436.1:0-5409 GCF_042732085.1 Actinosynnema sp. NPDC059797 | reverse complement strand
GACCCACGTCGCGCCCGCCGCCACCACCGACCGCTTCCTGGTGCACGGCCGCGAGGTCGTGGTGGCCGAGGCCCACGACGGCGAGTCGTCGTTCGCCACGCTGATCGGCGCCTACCACGAGCTGATGACCGTGTACGCGGGTCCGGCGCCGCGCCGCGACCGCGTCTTCGCGCTGTTCAACTCGCTGCGCGTGGACGACCGCGTGGGCGGCATGGTGGTCGAGCCGCGGGCGGCGACGCTGCTGGACACGGTGAGCGAGCACGTCGTGGTCGTGGTGCGCGACTTCGGGTCGGTGTCCGTGCCCGGCCCCCGGCAGGCGCGCGACCACGTGCCCGCGCACGCGGGGGCGCCCACCCGCCACGGCGAGGTGTGGAAGGTCGCGCTGCCGGGTGCGCGGGGCTCGACCGCCCTGTCCGACCACACGTTCGTGGTGGGCTGCGCGGCGGGCGTGGCCGAGGTGCACCTGTCCGACTCGCCGCACCGCACCGACCGGGAGCGGCTGGACTGGCTGGCGGGCATCGGCGTGGCGTGGGAGGCGGCGTGAACCCCGGCACCGCGTTCCTGGTCGTCACCTGGGTGGCGATCGTCGTGCTGTTCCTGGGGCTCGCGGCGGTGCTGCGCGAGGTGCGGCTGTTGCGGGCCGCCGTGGCGCGCGACCCGGCGGGCTTCTCGGCGGCGCAGCCGGACGTCGTGCTGGGCGAGCGGTTCGCGAACCGGGTCGTGCTGGCCGCCGACTCCGGGTGCCCGCTGTGCGTGGCCGTGGCGCGTCGGCTGACCGACGCCGTGCTGCTCACCCACGAGCCGCCGGGCGCGTGGGACACGCGGTTGGACGTGGTGAGCGACCGCGAGGCGTGGCGGTCGGTGTCGCACCTGGCGCCGCCGGTGCTGATGCGGGTCGACGCGACCGGGCGGGTGGCGCGGCTGGCGCTGCCGGTGCGCGAGGAGCAGGTGGACGAGGTGCTCGACGAGTGGGGGGTGCGCGGTGTTGGCGTTCGACTCGATCCCTGACCACGACCGGGGCGAGGGGCGCAGCAGCGCGTTGCGCGACCTGAAGGTCGCCGGTCGCCGCCGCACCGTCCTCAAGGCCGCGGTGCTGGGCGCGCTGACCATCGGGGCCGCCGCGCTGACGCCGCCGCGCCGGGCCCGCGCCGAGACCGGTCCGCACGCGCTGACCGGCTGGGACCGCAACGACTGCCGCGACGCCTACCCCGGCGGCTACGCGGAGGACGCCGACACCGGCGGCGAGTTCGTCAACACCTACGCGGCCTGCTGGGCGGGCGGGTGGCGCAGCAGCGAGTTCTGCGAGGCGGGCTGGCACAAGTTCGGCACGGCGGTCGTCGGTGACGTGCACGTCGACCACACGCCCATCGCGACCATGTGCGGCACCACCACGACCAAGAACGCGTGGCGCTGGACCACGCCGGACGGCAAGGTCTACCGCTGCTCCGACGGGTTCAGCACCTACTGGGGCGGCGGCCAGACCGGGCAGACCTACCTGACCATCTGCCGGGCGCGGGTGTGATGCGCTGGCACCCGCTCCTGCTGGCCGCGGCGCTCGCGGCGGCGGCGCTCGGGAGCGCGGCCGTCGCCCTGGCCGGCGCGGCGCTCGCGCCGTGGCTCCTGGTCGGGGTGACGGCCGGGTTCGCCACGTCCGGCTCCACTTGAAGCCGGAACTCGGCCCACGTGCTGAGCTCGCCGGTCTGGCGAGGTCCACCCGCGCTGGCGTTCCGCGCCGGCCTGCTCCTCGGGGGCGCGCTGAGCGCCGTCGCGCTCCTGGTCGTCGGCTCGCTGCTGCGGGCGCCGCTGCCCGGCTGGACGCGGTGGGCGGCGGTGGCGCTCGCGCTGCTCGCCGTGCTGCTGCGGGAGGTGCGCGTGCTGCGGTTCGCGCTGCCGGAGAACCGGCGGCTGGTGCCGGAGAGCGTGTTCCGGCTGGGCCGGCTGCTCGGCCCGCTCCAGTTCGGCGTGGAGATGGGCACCGGGGCGCGGACGTACCTGCCCAGCGGGCTGCCCCACGCGGCGGCGGTGGCGGTGCTGCTGACCGCGACGCCCGCGGGCGCGCTGCTCGCGGGCGTCGGTTTCGGGCTGGGCCGGGCGCTGATGACCACGGCCGCGCTGCGCCACCGGGGCGATTGGCACGCGCTGTGGGGCCGCTGGTCGGCGCGGCTGGCCGCGGTGCTCGGCGGTGCTCTCACCGCGGCGCTGGCGGGCGCGTTCCTGGCCGGCTGACCGTGTCCTCGTCTTCGGGAAGGGAGGGCGGACGTGCGTTCGCCGAAGCTGGTTCTGGTGGCCCTGCTGGTGGCCGGGTCGACGGCCGTGCCCGCGCCGGTCGCGGTGGGCACGGAGGGCACGGAGGGCGCCGTCGAGGCCGGGCAGGTGGTCACCCTCGTCACCGGTGACCGGCTGCGGGTCTCGCGCGGTCCGGGCGGGGTGGCCGTGGAGGTGCGGCCGGTGGCCGGGCGGGAGCACGTGGGGTTCCTGCGCGACGGCGACCGGGTGGTGCCCTCGGACGCCCTGCCGCTGATCGACGCCGGGCGGCTGGACCCGCGCCTGTTCGACCTGGGGCTGCTGCCCCGGGACCGGCCGCCGTCGCTGATCGTGACCGACGCCGGCGGTGACGTGCCCGCGACCGGCGTGCGGGCCCTGCCGAGCGTGCGCGGCGCGGCGCTGAACCCCGCCGACGGCTTCTGGGACTGGTTCACCCGCTCGCGGGCCTCGGTGTGGCTGGACGGGGTGTCGCGGCCGACCCTGGACGGGACCGCGCCGCTGATCGGCGCGCCCACCGCGTGGGACAGCGGGTTCACCGGGGCCGGTGTCGCGGTCGGCGTGCTGGACACCGGCGTGGACGCCGACCACCCCGACCTGGCGGGCCGGGTCGTCGAGCAGGCCGACTTCACCGGTTCCGGCACGGCTGACGAGGTCGGCCACGGCACGCACGTCGCCGGGATCATCGCGGGCGACGGCACCGCGTCCGGCGGCCGGTACCGGGGTGTCGCCCCGGACGCGACCCTGGTCAGCGGCAAGGTGTGCACGACGTTCGGCTGCCCGGACTCCGCGGTGATCGCGGGCATGGAGTGGATCGCGCCCCGCGTGCCCGTGGTGAACATGAGCCTGGGCGGCGCGTACAGCGACGGCCGGGACCCGGTGTCGCGCGCCCTGGACGAGCTGACCGCCCGCCACGGCACCCTGTTCGTGGTGGCCGCCGGCAACGACCGCGCGCTCGACCAGCCCGACCCGCTGGCCTCGGTCACCTCGCCCGCCGCGGCCGATGCCGCGCTCGCCGTGGGCAGCACCGGCCGCGACGGCGCGACCAGCCCGTTCTCGCCGCGCCAACCGCGCCTCGGCGACCACGCGGTGAAACCCGACATCGCCGCGCCCGGCGCCGACGTGGTCTCCGCCCGCGTGCCCGGCACGCCCGCAGGCGACCTCGCGCCCGTGGACGAGCACCACGCGGCCCTGTCCGGCACGTCGATGGCCGCGCCGCACGTCGCCGGCACCGCCGCGCTGCTGCGGCAGCGGCACCCCGGCTGGGCGGCCGACCGGCTCAAGCCGCTGCTGGTGAGCACCGCCCACCCGACCGCCGACGTGTTCGAGCAGGGCGCGGGCCGGGTCGACGCGGCGCGGGCCGTGTCCCAGGACGTGAGCGCCTCCGGCGGCGTCGGGTTCGGGTTCCTGCGGTGGCCGCACGACGCCGCGCTCGACCGCACCGTGACCTACCGCAACGACGGCGCGGAGCCCGTGGCGCTGGCCCTGTCCACCGACTCGCCGCGCTTCACCGCCTCCGCGTCGAGCGTCGTGGTCCCCGCGCGCGGCACCGCGTCGGTGGCGGTGCGCCTGGACCCGGCCGGCGCGTCCGGCCGGCTGGGCGCGCGGCTGACCGGGTCGGCGCCGGGCGTGGTGGTGCGGACCGCGCTGACCGCCGTGCTCGAACCGGAGTCCCACGACGTGCGGGTGGCGCTGCGCGGGCGCACCGGCACGTCCGCGTCGACCGTCGTGAAGGCCGTGGACACCGACACCGGCGCGGCCTACGGCGTGCGCGTGGTGGGCGGCGTCGGCACGGCCCGCCTGCCGAAGGGCCGCTACGACGTCAACGCCGTCGAGGTCTCCGGCGCCGGCGACGTGACCCTGCTCGCCAGGACCGGCGTCACCGTGGACCGGGCGACGACCGTGGACCTCGACGCGACCGCCGGCACCCCGGTCACCACCACGGTCGACCGGGCCGGCGCGGAACTCGTGGTCGGCGAGCTGCTGCTGGTGTCCGGCACGGCCGAGCGCACGTCCGGCCTGGGCTGGTTCGCCCGGCCCGGCCAACGCGTGCACCTGGTCGCCACCCCGGGCACGGTCACCGACCACGTGTTCACGCTGTCCTACCGGGCGACGCTGACCGCCCCGGGCGCGGTGTACCACCTGGCGTTCCTGTCCCGGGGCGCGATCCCGGACGGCCGGTTCACCGCGCGCGACCGCGACCTGGCCCGCGTGGACGCCCACTACCACGCGCAGGGCGCGCCGACCGAGGGCCTGCGCTCGGACTACGCGTTCCTCGACGACCCCGGCGCGAACAGCGGCATCTACGAGGCATACCCGCACGAGGTGCCCAGCCGCCGCACCGAGTTCTACACCGCGTCGCCGGACGTCCGCTGGCAGCACCTGGCCGCGCTGTTCCCGCCCGACGCGGAGGACGTGGAGAACACGGTGTCCTACCGGACCTACCGGCCGGGCCGCCAGGAGAGCCACTGGAACCGCGCGCCCCTGGGTCCGGCGTTCGGTGACGAGGAGCTGGGCTTCGGCATCCGGCGCGACGGCGGGCAGCTGTCCGTGGGCGTGACCCTGCTGTCCGGCGGCGACCCCGACCACTTCACGCTGCCGCCCTACAGCGCTACCGGAACCACCGAGCTGTTCCGCGACGGCCGCTCGCTGGGCGTGAGCGACCTGCCCGGCACGGGCGTGTTCGAGGTGCCGGAGGAGCCGGGCACGTACACGGTGCGGTCCACCGTGCGGCGGTCCGTGCCGTGGTCGGTGATCGGCACGTCGGCGGACGTGACGTGGACCTTCCGCGAGTCCGGCGGCCCGGCGCCGGTGCTGCTGGTGCGCGCCGAGGCGGACGTCGACGAGCAGGGCCGCGCCCCGGCCGGGCGGCTGTTCCCGCTGCGGCTGCTGGCGCGGCACCAGCCGGGGTCGACCGCGTCCCGCCTGGTGGCGCTGGAGGTGGAGGCGTCGTCCGACGACGGGGCCACGTGGCGCGTCGCGCCCACCACGTTCACGCCGGCGGGCACGGGCGTGGCGCTGGTGCGCCACCCGGTCGCGCCGGGCTTCACCTCGCTGCGGATCACCGCGCGCGACGCGGACGGCAACTCGGTGGTGCAGACGGTGATCCGGGCTTACCAGACGCGTTAGGGCGGTCCGGACAGCCGG
>NZ_JBHWIE010000435.1:0-5434 GCF_042732085.1 Actinosynnema sp. NPDC059797 | reverse complement strand
CGCCCCTGTTGGTGGTGGTGCTGGCCGTCGCCGCCGCGCGCGCGGGCGTCGTCACCGCGTTCGGCTAGCCGCTGCCCGCGCCGCGCGGGTTCGACGAGCTGCTGGCCGACCGGGTGGGCGCGCTGACCCCGGCCGCGCGGGAGGCGCTGCTGTACGCGGCGGCGCTGGCGCAGCCGACCCCGGACCTGGTGCGGCGCGCGATGCCGGACCCGGACGTGGCCGAGGACGCGCTCGCCGACGCCGAGGACCGCGGCGTGGTCGAGGTGCTGCCGGGCGCCGTCCGCTTCACCCACCCCCTGCTGCGCTCGACCGTCTACTCCGCCGCGCCGCCCGGCCGCAGGCGACGGGCGCACCGGCGCCTGGCCGAGGTCGTGGATGACCCCGAGAGCCGCGCGCTGCACCTGGCCCTCGGCGCGGCGGGGCCGGACGTGGAGGTGGCCGAGGCGCTGGGCGAGGCGGCCTCGGCCGCCCAGGCGCGCGGCGCGCCCGAGACCGCCGCCCGGCTGTGGGAGCTGGCCGCCGGTCACGCGGTGGACCCGGTGTGCCGGGCGGCCCTGCTGGCGCCGGCCGCGCAGTGCCTGTTCTTCGCCGGTGACGCCAAGCGCGCCCGCGACCTGTTCGAGGCGGCCGTCGCGGACCTGCCCGACGGGCCGGAGCGGGTGGCGGCGCTGCTCGAACTGGCCGTCGTGGTGTTCTACTGCGACGGGCCGGTGGAGGCGACCGCGCTGGGCGACCGGGCACTGGCCTGCGCGGGCGACGACCCGGTGCTGACCGCGACGGCCTACCTGCGCCGGTCGTGGTTCTGCCAGAACGACACCGCCCTGCGCTACCGCAACACCCGCCAGGCCCTGGCCGCGATCACCGGCCACGAGGCCGCCGCGCCCGACGACCTCGTGGCGTGCATCCTGGTGAGCAGCGCCTACTACCGGCTGCTGGCCGGTGAGGGGCTGCCGGCCGGCGACCTGCGGCGGGCCGCGGCCCTGGTCTCGCCGACCGCCCAGTCCCGAGACGCCCGGATGGCCCGCAGCCTGCTGCGGGTGATCACCAAGTACACCGACCCGGTGCGCGGGCGGCAGGAGTTCGAGCGGGCCCGCCGCGCCTCGCTGGACCGGGGCGACGAGGCGGTGGCCATGCAGGAGCTGGTCCAGCTGGCCGAGCTGGACCTGTGGCTGGGGAACTGGGACCTGGCCGACCGGGAGGCGGCGGAGGCCGTCGACGCCGCCGAGCAGGCCGGCCAGCGGCCGTGGGTCGCCTACTCCCTCTACTCCCGGGCGCTGGTCGCCGCCCACCGGGGCGACGAGGGGACCGCGCACCGGGCGGCGACCGAGGGCCTGGCCATCGCCACGGAGCTGGAGGACTCCTGGGTCACGGTGCACCTGAGGGCCGTGCTGGGCTTCGCCGAGCTGTCCCGGCACGAGCCCGCCGCCGCCCGCGCGCACCTCACCGCGGCCCTGGAGGTCTGCGCGGCCGTGGGGCTGGCGGACTTCCCGATCAGCTCCCTGTACGGGGACCTGGTCGAGGCCACCGCGGAGCTGGGCCTGATCGACGAGGCGGAGGAGCTGGCGGCCGACCTGGAACGCCGCCGCGACCGCGCGCCGCGACCGTGGATCACCGCCGTGGCCGCCCGGTCGACCGCGCTGGTCCGCATGGCGCGCGGCGACCTGGAGGGCGCGCACGAGGCGCTGTCGGTCGAACCGCCGCCGATGCCCTTCGAGCGGGCCCGCGGCGACCTGGTTCGCGGCCGGGTGCTGCGGCGGCGCAAGGAGAAGCTGGCCGCGCGCGAGGCCCTGCTGGCGGCCAGGCGGGTGTTCGACCGGTTGGGCGCGCCGCGGTGGTCGGCGCGGGCGGACACCGAGCTGGGCAGGCTGGGGCTGCGCCGGGGCGACGAGCACGACCTGACCGCGACGGAGCTGCACATCGCCCGGTTGGTGGCGAGCGGCCTGAGCAACCGGGAGGTGGCCGCGGCGGCGTACGTGAGCACCAAGACCGTGGAGGCGCACCTGAGCCGGATCTACCGCAAGACGGGCGTGCGGACCCGTCGCGAGCTGAGCCGGCTGGAGTTCCTCGGCGAGCCGCCGGGTTGAGGGGTCGCGCGCGGGCGGCCCCTCAACCCCGGACCGGGTCACGGCGTCCAGCGGATGTTCGGGTTGATGCGGCCCGACCAGTCGAAGACCGCCATGTTGTCCCAGCCGTTGCCGCTGCCGTTGATGTCGGCCGGGTCCCACCCGTTGCCCGGGACCGCGTACCAGGTCGGTTCCCAGTAGAAGACGCCGATGGCGCCCGCGTTGCGCGCCGTGTTCTGCACGTGGGCGAAGTTGGTGGCCTGGCCGTTCCACGTCAGCGGGTAGTCGGCGCAGCCCGAGGTGATGGAGTTGCCGGTGCCGTCGGCGTTCGCCGCGGTGAAGGGGTACGCCGTCTCGGCCAGCACCACGTCCTTGCCGTAGCGGGAGCGCACGTCGGTGATGACGTTGTGGAGGTTGGCCATCGTGCCGTGCCACGAGCAGTAGTACGACAGCGCCGTGATGTCCCAGGGCACGCCCTTCGACCTGATCCCGTCGTAGAACCAGCGGGCGTGGTCGAGGTTGTCCGCGTTGGCCGTGTGGATCATGACCTTGGTGCCGCCGTCGCACGCCTTGGTGGCGTTGTACCCGGCTTTCAGCAGCAGGCTGAGGTTGGTGAAGTCGTTGTTGACGACCTTGCCCTCGTCCCACAGCATCCCGACGTTGATCTCGTTGCCGATCTGCACGCTGTCCGGCGTGGTGCCCTGGGCCTTGAGGCCGGCGCACACGTCGTAGGTGTAGTTGTAGACGTCGGTCTGCAGGCGGCCGATGTCGTGGCCCGACCAGGCGGCCGGCTTGTACTGCTTGCCGGGGTCGGCCCAGGTGTCGGAGTAGTGGAAGTCGACCAGCAGCTTGAGGCCCTTGGCCTTCACGGTCCTGGCGTAGGCCAGGACCTTCGCCTTGTTGTTGTAGCCGCTGCGCGGGTTGTTCCAGACGCGCAGGCGGACGTAGTTGACGCCCACGCCCTTCAGGACGTCGAGCGGGTCCCGGGCCGTGCCGGACGCGTCGTAGTACTTCGCGCCGAGGTCCAGGGCCCGTTGCGCGGTCGAGACGTCGGCTCCCCGCATGCTCAGCGAACCGGCCGCGGAAACGGCCGGGGTGAACGCGGTCAGCGGCAGCACGGCGGTCGCCAGGGCGAGGGCGGCCTTGGCCGCCCGGTGGGGTCCGGACATCCGATCTCCTTCGATCGAGGGTGTGCGGCTCCTGCGGCGGAACAGGCTGTGAACGTGCACAACAATGGAAGCGCAGATGTAATCGCAGATCAAGGCTGTATCCGCGAGCAAGAATGGGAACGTGCACAGGATCGGGCCGATCAACTGTGGGGTTGCTCCCCGATTCGTCGGGGGGTGCCGGGGGCGCACGCTCGTGGCATGACGGAGACGGCGGAGCGGCGTCCGGCACGGCTGTTCCTGGTGGAGTGCTACCTGCCCGGCGCCGACCCGGACGAGGTGGTGGCCGCGCTGCGCCGCGTCCTCGCCGCGGGTGGGGGGACCGCCGAGCTGTCCTGTTGCCTGGCCGTGCCGGGTGACGACACCTACTTCTGCCTGTTCGCGGGTGACGGGCCGGAGGAGCTGGAGACGACGTTCCACCGGGCCGGGGTGCCCTTCGAGCGGATCGTCGAGGCCCGCCGGGTCGCCCACGCGCCCGCACTGCCGCACCAGGGGGGAAGATGCGCAGTTCACCGGGTTTGACGGTGCCGATCGAGCTGGACCGCGCCGCGCGCCGCCCGCTCCAGGACCAGCTCGCCGAGCAGCTGGCCGGGGCGGTCGACCGCGGGCTGCTCGACCGCGGCTGCCGACTGCCGTCCACGCGGACGCTGGCCGGGCAGCTCCGGGTGTCGCGCGGGGTGGTGCTGGCGGCCTACGAGCTCCTCTACGTCCGGGGCTACCTGGAGGGGCGGCAGGGCTCGGGCAGCTACGTCGCCGCCCGCCGCGCCGAACCGCCCGTGACCGGCCCGCCCGTGACGCCCGCGGTGGCCGACCCCGTCGACTGCACCCCGGGCCAGGCGACCCGCGAGGGGTTCCCGCTGGCCGCGTGGCGCGCGGCGTGGCGGCACGCCAGCTTCCTGCCGCCGCCGGTGCGCGAACTGCCCCGGGGCGGCCTACCGGACCTGCGCCGGGCCGTGGCCGGTCACCTGCGGCGCACCCGCGGCCTGGCTTGCGACGAGCACGAGGTGCTGATCACCGCCGGGGTGCCGCACGGGTTGCGGCTGGTGCTGGACGCGCTGGGCGCCGGTCGCGTGGCGGTCCAGGACCCGGCGCCGCCGGTGCTGCGGCAGGTGGTCGCGGACAGCGGCCGGCAGGCCGTGGCGCTGCCGGTCGACCGGGACGGCGGGTGGTGCGGCGCGGTGCCGCCCTCGTGCGCGGCCGTGCTGGTCTCACCGGACGGGCAGCCGCCGTTCGGCGCGGTCGTGTCGGCGCTGCGCCGCCAGCAACTCGCCGACTGGGCGCGCCGCGAGGGCGGCCACCTGGTCGAGGTGGCCCGCGACCACGTCCCGCCCGCCGCCGCGCCGCTGCCCCGGCTGCTGCACCTGGCCGGGCCGCGCACCGCGCTGGTGGGGGACTTCCGGAGCGTGTTCGCCCCGTCGTTGCGCGTCGGGTACGTGCTGGTGCACCGGGACCTGCTCGGCGACCTGGGCCGGTGCGCGCGCCAGGACGACGAGCAGCCGTCCCACGTGGCCCAGTCGGCGATGGCGCACCTGCTGGACGAGGGCCGCGTCGTGCGCCGCCTGCACCAGTTGGAGCGCCTGTTCGAGCACAAGGACGCCCTGGTGCGCGCCGCGCTCGCGCCGCTGGCCCCCGCGGTGCGCCTCGCGCCGCCGGGCGCGGCGGGCACGGTCGTGGTGCACCTGCCCGACCGGCTCGACGCCGGCGCCGCGCACGCCGAGCTGCGCCGGCGCGGCGTGCTGGTGCCCACCCTGGCCTCGTTCCACCTGCCCGGCCGACCGGCGGGCAACGGCCTGGTCCTCGGCCACGGCCACCTGCCCGACCGGGTGCTGCGCACGGTGCTGGACGAGCTGGTCGACGTGCTGACCGCCGTCCGCCCGGCCGCCGACCGGGCGGTCGCCCTGTAGTCGTCCGCGCGATCCGCGCGGGTCTTGTGCAAGGAAAAAACAAGGGGAGGAGTTCTCGTGAACATCCGCAGGACCATCGTCGGCGCCGCGCTGGCACTGGCCGCCGCCGCGTCGCTCGCGACCACCGCCGAGGCGTTGACCCAGGAGGCCCGGGGGGCCGACACCGACGTCGTCGCCCAGAAGGACCCGACGGGCAGCCGCAACAACGGCGCGGGCGCGGGCAGCCCCTGGTAGACCGCCGAGCGGCGGGAAGACCGGAGGTCCGGGACGGGGCCGGCACCAACCCTGGGGGCTGTCTCTT
>NZ_JBHWIE010000434.1:0-5449 GCF_042732085.1 Actinosynnema sp. NPDC059797 | reverse complement strand
CAGCTGGTCGGTGTCGGTGTCGCGGCTGGCGCCCGTCCCCGTGGGCCGGCTCGGCATCCCGGGCAGCTCCCTGTGCGTAGCGCTTTCCGCCCGGACCCCGTTGGCACGGGCGTGCCGACGCAGCGCGGGGTGACCGAATGCCGGGGGCACTGTGCACATCGACACTGGGGCGGCTCGACTCGGCACCTTACCGTTCCCGGTAACCGCGAGTGACGGGAAGTGACCGCGAGCGCCGGGGCCCGGGTGCGTGACCGGGGCGTCGGAGGCGGGGCGGACCGCGTGGGTCCTCCGGGCATCGGAGGGGTGTGCCCGGAGGACCACCGCGGTTGGCCCGGCACCGCCGGATCCGGTCGGCGCGACCCGGTGTCGCGATCCCGCCCCGGCCGGTCGCGCCGCCTGGTAGGCATTCAGGGCAAGCGACCGCGCAGTCACCGTCGGTGAGGAGTCCTCATGACCGATGCCCCGTCGTCCTACCCGGCCGACCCCGGCGGCCCGCTCCCGGCCGGCGGCCCCAAGGGCATCGGGTTCGCGGTGGCCGCGCTGGTCCTCGCCGTGCTCGCGTGGGTGGTGCCGCTGCTCCCGATCGACCTGTCCGGTGTGCGGCACTACGTCGTCTTCCCGTTCGGGCTGGCCGGGTTCGTCCTCGGGGTCCTCGGCGGCCTCGGGAACCGGCGCGGCAAGCCGCTGGCCGTTGTCGCGGCGTTGTCGTCCGCCCTGGCCGTGTTCCTCTGGGTGGGCGCCATGATGGGGAACACCGCGCAGGCGTGACCGCAGGCGCCGCACCACCCGGCCTCACGGGGTGCGGTCAGCCCGCCGGGCGGAGGAGTCGATGACCAGGCGGGCGGTGTCGCGGGCCCGTGCCACGGGGTTCGCGGGGGTTCCCCGCAGGAGGCCGGCGAGCACCCCGTTGTAGAGCAGGAGCAGCGCCGACGCCACCGCGTCCGGGTCCTCGCACCGGGCCTCCTCCGCCAGCCGGGTGAGTCGTCCGGTCAGCAGTCGCGTGTCCTGCCGGATCAGCTCGAACACGGGGTCGGCCCGCCCGTCCGCCGGTACGGGTCGCTCGGAGGCGGTGGCCAGGAAGCAGCACCACTGCGTCGGGCCGGCGGCGGCGCGGAAGGTCTCGACCGCCTCGAAGACCGCCAGCAGGCGTTCCTCCGGTGAGCCCGCCCGGTCGACGGCCGCGTCCCAGTGCAGGGTCCACGCCTCCAGGCGGCGGGCCAGCACCGCGCGCAGGAGGTCGTCCTTCCCGCCGAAGTGCTTGTAGAGCGTCACGACCGCCACGCCCGCCGAGGCGGCGACCCGGTCCACCCCGGTGACCGCGATGCCGTCCTGGAAGAAGAGCGCCTCGGCGGCGTCGAGGATGCGCTCCCTGGTGTGCGGAGGACCGGCCACGCCCCTAGTGTAACGGTCGTTATACCAAAACGACCGTTATGCAGGACGGGGTGCCGGGATGTCGACGACCGCCGCGGAGCGCCGTGCCGGGTCCGGGCTGGGGACGGCGGTGGCGGGGATGGCGCTGGTCGCCGCCACCTACGGGATGGCCAGGTTCGGGATCGGCCTCTTCGCGCCGCGGCTGGGCGCGCAGCGGCCGGGGTTGGCACCGGTCCTCGGCTGGGCCGCGGCCGCGCAGTTCACCTCGTACGCCCTGGCCGCCGCGGTGGCCGCCCGGCTGGCCGACCGCCGGCCCCGCGCCGGCGTGGTCCTCGCCGGCGTCACCGCCACCGCGGGCTGCCTGGGCGTGGCGGTGGCCTCCGACCCGGCGGCGTTCGTGGTCGCGGTGTTCCTCGGCGGCATGGGCGGCGGGTTCGCCTCACCCGCGCTGGTCCGGGTCGTCGACGCGGTCGTCCCCGGCCGCGCCGCCGCGACGGCGCAGTCCCTGGTGAACTCGGGGACGGCCGTCGGCGTGATCGGCGCCGGCGCACTGGCCCCGCTCGTGCCCCCGGTCGGCCGGGCGTGGGTGCTCATGGCGCTGGTGTGCGCGGTGACCGCGGCGGCGACCTGGTGGTCCGTGCGGACTCGGGCGGACCTGGCCGCGCGGCGCCCCGTGACCGGGACGCCCCCGGCCCCGCGACCGTGGCGGCTCCTGGTCGTGCCGGGAGCGGCCGCCGTGGTCGCCGGCGCGGGATCGGCCCTGATCTGGACGTTCGGACCGCTGATGGTCACCGGGTCCGCCGCCGTGGGCGTCGACCGGGTGGGCGGGCTGTGGATCGCCCTGGGGCTGGGGGGCGTGCTCGGGACGTTCACGGGAGTGGTGGTCGAGCGGTGGGGGAGGCGGGCGGGCTGGTGCCTCTGCTCCTGCGCGCTGGCGCTGGCCGGCGCCGGGCCGGTGGTGGCCGCGGGCGCGGGCGCCGCCTGGGCGTACGCCGGCATGGCGGTGTTCGGCGCCGCCTACATGGGGTTGTCCGGTGTGCTGGTCCTGTGGGGCAGGCAGGTGTGGCCCGACGCCGCCGGGGCGGCCACCTCGGTGCTGTTCATCGCCCTGGCGGTCGGGCAGGCCGCGGGTTCCGCCGGCTTCGGGCTCCTCAGGGGCGCCTGGGGTCCCGGGGCGCTGGCGCTGTCGGCCGCGGCCCTGCTGGTCCTGGGCGGGCTCACCGCGCTGGTCCGGTCCCGCTGACCGCCGCGACGCGGGAACCCGCCACCCGGGAACCCCCGGCGGCGCTACTCCCCGGGCCGCCGGCCGAGGGATTCCCGGTACACGTCCGCGTAGGTGCGCGAGTCCTCGATCAGGTCGTCGCAGAAGGCGGCGACGTCGTGGCCGACGAGTTCCAGCACCCCCTTGCCGGACGCGGCCCCCTCCTCGAAGAAGTCGACGATCCCCGACAGGAGGGTCCCGTCGTGCAGGTCGACCGGGCCGACCTTGAAGAAGTACCTCTGCGCCTCCTCGTAGACGATCCGGTAGTCCGGCGGGAGCGCCCTGACCCGCGCCACGTGCGCCCGCCACTGCCTCTTGCCCTCGACGATGTCCCGGATGCCCACGTCAGCCCCCCAGCCCGGCCAGTTTCCGGGCGACGTTCCGGTTCAGCTGCTCGCGCCACCGGTCGCGGTGGCTCCGGGCGCCCTCCCCGCCGGCCAGCGCCGCGCAGAAGCCCGCGACGTCGTCGCCGAGCACGTCCCCGATGGCCTGCCCGTCGGCCGCAGTCTCCTCCAGCAGCCCCAGGGCGCTGTCGAGGATCGGCAGCAGGTTCCGGCCCGTGAAGTCCGAGTAGGGGAACAGGTGCCCCTTGACCTCGTCCCACGCCACCCGGTGGTCGGCCGGCAGCGCCTGGGCCCGGACCTCGAGCGCCTTCCACTCCCTGGTGAGGTCGCTGCCGGTGACGGTCTCCCAGAAGTTCATGCCCCGCCTTCCCTGAGCTTCTCGATCCGCAAGGTGAGGTACTCCCACTTCGCCCAGAACGTCGCCAGCTCCCGGCGCCCCGCTTCGTTGAGCGCGTAGAACTTCCGCGGCGGGCCCTGCCCGGACGGTCGTTTCGTCACCTGGACGAGCCCGTTCTTCTCCAGTCGCAACAGGATGGTGTAGACCGTCCCCTCGACGACGTCGGTGAAGCCGAGGTCGTTCAGCCGACGCGTGATGGCGTACCCGTAGGTCTCCTCGCTGCCGATGATCTCCAGCACGCAGCCCTCCAGCGTGCCCTTCAACATCTCCGTCAGGTCGTGCACCGCGCGGCCTCTTCGATCCTCTCGGGTACTTGGTGTCGCCGAGTACCACTACATCGTATCACCGAGTAGTGGCCCGTGCGGAGGTCGTCACACGCGTTCGAGCTTCGTCCAGCCGGTCCGGCCCCGGGTCCGGGTCCGCAGCATGATCATGTGGATCGGGAGGTCGACCTCCCGGTACCGGTCGAGGACGCCGGAGCGCACCACCTCGACCTCGAGGTTCAGTCCGACGAAGTCCCGAGGGGTCAGCGACACCTGGCGCGCGGTGCCCCCGGTCCGCTCGAACCCGCGCCGCAGTTCCTCCGCCATCGCGCGGAACTCCGGCAGGTCGGCCTCGGTGACGAGCGGTTCGGGCACCGGGTTCGCGCCGTCGACCAGGACGAGCCCGGCCACGGCCACGAGGTGCCCGGCGGCGTGGTGCGCAGCCACCTACCAGGTGCGCGTGCCGGCCGGGCCGCGCAACGTGACCGTGCTCAACGTGGCGGGCAAGGTGCACACCGTCTCGGTCAAGGCCTGCTGACCGGCCGGTCACCCCGGCCGGCCTCCAGGACGTCGGCGACGAGCCGGTCGACGTCGGCCGGGGTCGTGCGGGGGTTGGTGGTGCACAGCCGCAGGGCGCGGCGGCCGTCCACGGCGGTCGTGGCGATCAGGAACCGGTCGCCGCGGTTGACGGTCTCGGCGACCCGCGACTGGACCGCGTCGAGGTCCGGTCCCGGGTCGCCCGCCACCCGCGGCCGGTACCGGAAGCAGAGGATGCCCAGGCTCGGCCCGGCGAGCAGCTCCAGCTCGTCGCTCCGCTCGACGAGTTCGGCGGCGTGCTCGGCCAGGTCGAGCCCGCGGTCGATGGCCGCGCGGAAGGCGGCGACGCCGAAACCCTTGAACGACAACCACAGCTTGAGCGCCCGCGCGGCGGTCGTGAACTGGACGCCGTGGTCGGACAGGTTGACCTCGTCGGGTGCGGGCCGGGTGAGGTCGAGGTACCCGGCCGTCGCGCGGAACCGGCCCAGCGCGAACGCCCGGTGCAGCGCGCCCGGGTCCCGCACCAGCAGGCAGCCGATCTCGTAGGGCTGGAACAGCCACTTGTGCGGGTCGACGACGACCGAGTCGGCCTCACCCAGCCCGGTCAGGGCGGCGCGTCCCCTGGCGGTCATCGCGGCCGCGGCGCCGTGCGCGCCGTCGACGTGCAGCCAGAGGCCGTGCTCGCGGCACAGGCGGGCGAGCTCGGGCAGCGGGTCGACGCTGCCGGTGCCGGTGGTGCCGGCGTTGGCCAGCACGAGGAACGGCCTGCGGCCCGCCCGCCGGTCGGCGTCGACCTCCCGCCGCACCCGGTGGGGGTCGATGCGGTGGCCGGCGCTCGGCAGGACCCGCAGGGCGTCGCCGAGGCCGAGCACGTGGCAGGCGCGGAGCACGGCCGGGTGGGTCTGGTCGGAGCAGTAGAGGACGGCGCCGGCCGCGTCGTCGCCGAGCCGGTCGTGCCGGGCCGCGGCGACGGCCGACAGGTTGGCCAGCGTCCCGCCGGGGGTGAACACCCCGCCGGCGCCCGCCGGCATGCCGAGCAGCTCCGCGAGCCACCGCGCGGTGACCTGCTCGACGGCCGCCGGTCCGGCGCCGACGAACCACGCGCCGGGGGAGGCGTTGAACCCGGAGGCGATGAGGTCACCGAGGACGCCGAGGAAGTTGTTGCCGCCGGGGATGAACGCGAAGCAGCCGGGGTGGCCCAGGCGCAGCGACCGGGGCAGCACCTCGGCGGCGAGGAAGTCGACGAGCCCGCCCTGGTCCGCCGGGTCCTCCGGGA
>NZ_JBHWIE010000433.1:0-5464 GCF_042732085.1 Actinosynnema sp. NPDC059797 | reverse complement strand
AGCAGCTCCCGCAGCTTCGGCCCGCCGACCGCCACGACCTCGCCGTCACGCTCCACCCGCAACGGCCCCAGCACCCCGAACCGCACGCACGACCCCCAGGCAGCAGAGGCCGCGAGCCTACCGCCGCCCGCCGGCACGCCTCCCCGGCGTCACCCGCCCGGCGCCACGCCTCCCCGCCCCGCGTCCGGCGCTACGCCTCCCCGCCCCCACCGCCGGAGAACCCGCTGCCCGCCCCGCCGCCCGGACCCCCGCCCGTCCCGAGCCCGCCCGCGCTGTGCGGGTTGAGCCGCCCCGCCGCGTCGGGCCGGTCACCGCCGCGCCCCACCCGGTCGGCGGGCACTACGAGCCCCTCCCGGATCCTCCGGGCCCTCCGGTCCACCAGCAGCCCCATCACCGACAACACCACGCAGACCACCACGACCCACGCCCACGGAGGCATGACGACCACCCCTTCCCCTCGCCCCCGAGTCTTCCGCCAGGCACCCGCTGTGGTCCAGGTCACCTGGGCAATGCTTGATCTTCGGGTCGCGCAAGCCCGGTTCAGCATGTGGACCGGTAGCGCTCCGTGTTGACCCGTTCGCGGCCCGCTGCTGGAGTGGGGGACGTGAAGCACCGGACCGCGCTGACCAGGCGCCGCCACGTGGACTTCGTCCGCGTCGCCGCGCAGGGCTGTCGCCACCGATAGGCCCGACTTCCCCTCCACCCGTCCACAGAGGACGCACAAGACCGGAGTTCCACCGTGCCCGAGAACCGGGAGCGGGGGCCGCTGAAGTTCGCCTACTGGGTGCCCAACGTCAGCGGCGGCCTCGTCGTGAGCAAGATCGAACAACGCACCGACTGGTCCTACGACTACAACCGCGAGCTGGCCGTGCTCGCCGAGGAGAACGGGTTCGAGTACGCCCTGAGCCAGGTCCGCTACCTGGCCAGCTACGGCGCCGCGTACCAGCACGAGTCCACCAGCTTCAGCCTCGCGCTGCTGCTGGCCACGCAGCGGCTGAAGGTGATCGCCGCCGTCCACCCGGGCCTGTGGCACCCGGCCGTGCTGGCCAAGCTCATCGCCACCGTCGACCACGTCTCCGGCGGACGCGCCGCGGTCAACGTGGTCAGCGGGTGGTTCAAGGGCGAGTTCACCGCCCTCGGCGAGCCCTGGCTGGAGCACGACGAGCGCTACCGGCGCGCCGAGGAGTTCATCCGCGTGCTGCGGGCGAGCTGGACGGAGGAGTCGGCGCAGTTCGCGGGCGACTTCTACCGCCTGCGCGGCTACGACCTCAAGCCCAAGCCGCTGGAGGTGCCCGGCCGGGCGCACCCGGAGGTCTTCCAGGGCGGCAACTCCACCGCCGCGCGCGCCATGGCGGGCCGGGTGTCCGACTGGTACTTCAGCAACGGCAAGGACTTCGACGGCGTCACCGAGCAGGTCGAGGAAGTCGGCCGCGCCGCCGAGCAGCACGGCCGCACCGTGCGGTTCGGCCTCAACGGCTTCCTCATCGCCCGCGACACCGAGGCCGAGGCCCGCGAGACGCTGCGCGAGATCGTGGCCAAGGCCGACGTCCCGGCCGTGCACGGCTTCCGCGACGCCGTCCGGCAGGCCGGCGGTTCCACCACCGACAACAGGGGCATGTGGGCCGATTCGTCGTTCGACGACCTCGTGCAGTACAACGACGGTTTTCGCACCCGTTTGATCGGTACGCCGGAGCAGGTCGCGCACCGTATCGTCGAGTACAAGAAGCGCGGCGTGGACCTGTTGCTGCTCGGCTTCCTGCACTACCACGAGGAAGTCGCCCACTTCGGCCGCCACGTCCTGCCGATCGTCCGCGAGCTCGAAGCCGCCCTGGACGCCTCCGCCGCCACCGCCGAACCGATCGGAGCCCACCCGTGACCCTCTCCGAGCAGCACACCTGGACCACCACCCCGACCTCACCCGGCGAGTGGCTCGACCGCGCCCGCGAGGTCGCCACCCTGCTGGCCACCGACGCCGTCGCCCGCGACCGGGCCGGCGCCACCCCGCACGCCGAGGTGGCGCTGCTCAAGGACTCCGGCCTGGTCACCCTGCTCGGCCCGGTCGAGCACGGCGGCGGCGGCCAGGACTGGACCACCGCCTACCGGGTGATCCGCGAGGTCGCCGCGGGCGACGGCTCGATCGGCCAGCTCCTGGGCTACCACTACCTGTGGTTCTGGGCGGCGCGCCTGGTCGCCACCCCGGAGCAGGTCGCGGCGGTGGAGGAGCAGGCCACCCGCGAGCGGTGGTTCTTCGGCGGCGCGGTCAACCCGCGCGACAACGACCTGACCATCACCGACGAGGGCGACGAGATCGTCTTCACCGGCCGCAAGTCCTTCTCCACCGGCAGCAAGGTCTCCGACGTCACCGTGCTGGAGGGCGTCCTGGAGGGCACCGACAAGCACGTCTTCGCCATCGTCCCCTCCCACCAGGACGCCATCGCGTTCAACGACGACTGGGACAACCTCGGGCAGCGGCTCACCGAGAGCGGCAGCGTCGAGATCCGGGGCGTGCGGGTGCCGTGGGCGCAGGCCGCCGGGTACGTGGACAAGGAGTTCCGGCCCCGGGTCTACAACACGCTCAACGTCCCGCTGATCCAGTTGGTGTTCACCAACTTCTACCTCGGCATCGCCAAGGCCGCGCTGTCCACCGCCGCCGCCTACACCCGTGAGCGGACCCGGCCGTGGCCCTACGCGGTCGACGTCAAGGACGAGGCCGTGGAGGAGTTCCACGTCCTGGAGACCTACGGCGACCTCCAGGCCAAGCTGTGGGCCGCCGAGGCGCTGGCCGAGCGCGCCGCCGGGCTGATCGAGGCGATCAACACCCACCCCGACACCGTCACCGAGCGCGAGCGCGGCGAGGCCGCCGTGGTGATCGCCGCCGCCAAGGTCCGCGCCATCGACACCGGCCTGGAGATCGGCACCCGGATCTTCGACGTGACCGGCGCCCGGGCCACCGCCAACCGCGTCGGCCTGGACATCTTCTGGCGCAACATCCGCACGCACAGCCTGCACGACCCCTTCGCCCACAAGAACGCCGAGGTCGGCCGCTACGCGCTGCTGGGGGAGGTGCCCAAGCCCACCTGGTACACGTGACGATCGCCGGCACGGGTGCCCGGGACCCGCTTCACGGACGGGTGCGGACGACACCGCCCTGCACGACGAAGTCGACCCGCCCCATCACGTCCATCGAGGTGAGCGGGTTCCCGGGCACGGCGACCAGGTCCGCGGCGCAGCCGGGGCGCAGGCGGCCCAGGTCCGGCCGGTTGAGCAGGTCGGCGGCTGCCGAGGTGGCGGCGCGCAGCGCGCGTTCGGGCGCGACGCCCACCTCGGCCAGGTCGACGAACTCGCGCCAGTTCTCCGAGTGCGGGAACACGCTGGCGTCGGTGCCGAAGACCAGGGTGGCGTCGCTGTCGGCGAGCGCCCGCGAGGACTCGCGGATGCGGTCGGCGTGGGTCTGGAACTTGGTGCGCACCACCGGTGGTTTGTCCTCCCAGAACCCGTCGTCGTCCAGGTGGCCGACGAAGTGGGCCATGGAGTGCAGCGTGGGCGCGAGGGGCACGTCGCGCTCGGCCAGCAGCGCGAAGGTCTCCGCGCTCGCCAGGTTGGCGTGCTCGACCGAGTCCACGCCCGCGCGCACGGCCCGGCGCACGGCCTCGTCGTTGAACGCGTGCACCGCGCACGGCAGACCGAGGTCGTGGGCCGTGCCGACCAGCGCGTCCACCTCCGCCTGGGAGTAGGTCACCGCGGCCGGGTCGTCCGCGGGGGAGGAGAAACCGCCGCTCGCCGCGAACTTGATCCAGTCCGCGCCCGCCCGCGCCTGTTCGCGCACCAGGCGCACGACCTCCTCGACCCCGTCGGCCAGGGTGCCGACCTGGAGGCCGAACCGGGTGGCCAGGCTCGGCCTCTTCTCGCCGTGGCCGCCGCGCGCGGACAGGATGTTCGGCGCGGTGATCAGGCGCGGTCCGACCACGACCCCCTCGGCCTGCGCGCGGCGCAGGTCGATCGTGGCGGGGTAGTCGGCGCAGCCCAGGTCGCGGACCGTGGTGAAGCCGTTGTCCAGCAACGCGCGCATCGCGGGCAGCGCCCACAGGAGCTGGACGCCGAGGGGCTCGGTCACCAGGGCCTCGTCGAGCACGTGCACGTGGCAGTCGATGAGACCGGGCAGCAGCGTGTGGCCGGGCAGCACCACGGTGGTGCCCGCCAGGGTCGTGTCCACGTCCCGCCCGACGGCTTCGACCCGCCCGCCGCGCACCAGGACCCGGGCCTGCCCGTCGGAGCGGAGCCGCTCGCCGTCCCACAGCCGGTCGGCGATGACCACGAGGTCGCCGTCGTCGTTCGCGGTCATCACCGGTCGTCCTCGTCGTCGTCGGGCAGGACGAGGGGACGGTGGTGCTCGTCGCCCCACAGGTCGCCGGGACCGGGGTTGTCCGCGGTGGTGTGGCCGCCCAGGCAGCGCAGCACGCCCCAGGCGGCGTTGAGCCCGGAGGCCATCGCGTGGTCGAGCCACCCCGGGGACCACGCGACGTCGTCGCCCGCCAGGAACAGCGGCGTGGCCGGTTCACCCGGCACCGCCGGTGAGCCGGCGAAGTCCTTGACGAAGTTCGCGAACAGGTCCCACTGGTAGGTGTAGTCGCCGGGGCGGGCGTAGCGGCAGTAACCGCGGAAGTTCCGCTCGTTCTCCCAGGAGATCGTGCACGCCTCGGCGGTCTCGGCCTGCCGGCGCAGTTCGTCGGCCACGTCGGGGTGGATCTCGGCGAGTTCGCGGACCAGCGCGCGGACCCGTTCGGCCGTGTCGGACGAGGCCAGCTTCATCGAGTCCTGGGCCCAGGTGAAGCTCAGCACGAGCACCCCGCGCCTGCCCCCGGGTTCGGGCGGCTCGCCGTAGTCGAACGTGTAGGTCGCCCTGGGCAGCCGGTCGGTGATGGTGACCCCGTCCAGGCTCGTGCCCTCCCAGAAGGCAGACGGCGTCACGAGGACCGTCTTGGCGGACTGCCAGTAGCCGATCCTGCGGATCGCGTCGCGCAGGCGCGGCCCGAACGGCGCGACGCCGTTGAGCGGGCGGACCTCGACGCCGGTCTCCAGGATGTGCAGTTGCGGGGTGAAGACGGCGGCGGGGTACCACTGGCTCGTGCCGTCCTCGCAGTGCACGACCACCCCCTGAGCGTGGTCCGCGCCGACCTCCAGTGCCGTGACGGCGGGCCGGGGCGCGCCGCGGTTGACCTCGGCGAGGCTGGTGGGGGTTCCGTCGGGCCCGGTGGTCCGGTGGTGCCAGAAGGCGTCCGCGAGCGCGCTGATCCCCTCGTCCAGCAGGTACATCGTCGAGCCCTCGGTGGTCAGCAGCATCCGCAGCGTTTCCAGGAACGACAGGTGGTAGAAGGTGTCCCACACCGTGGTGGCCACGCCCGCGGTGCCCACCAGGTGCGCGTCCGCCCGGCTCAGGCCGACGCCGCCGGGGTCGCGCAGGAAC
>NZ_JBHWIE010000432.1:0-5493 GCF_042732085.1 Actinosynnema sp. NPDC059797 | reverse complement strand
TCACCAACGACGACACCGGCACCACGAACCTGCCCGCCCGCCCCGGCGTGGCGCCGGTCCTGCGCGCCTGCCGCGTGCCGGTCACCCGGATGGACCGCCCGGTCCTGGTGTCGGCGGGCGGCGCGGACGAGATCGTGCCCCTGGTCGTGGTCGAGCGGTTCGTGGCCGACCTGGCGGGCGCCGGCACCCCCGTCCGCTTCGACCGCCACGCCGACGCCGGCCACGCCGACGTCCTCCGGGCGGGCCAGGACCGGCTCATCGGCTGGGCCGACGAGCTGATCCGGGGCGAGGCAGCCGCGCCGGCCTTCGACCCGCTCGACGCCGATGGCGACGGCAGCCTCACCCGGGACGACTTCGACGTCGTCGCCCTGCGCCTGGCCCAGGGTGCGGGCGAACCGCCGGGCTCGCCGCGGGCCAGGGCGATCCGCCACGGCTACCGGGCGCTCTGGCGCCGGCTCGCCGAGCGGGCCGACACCGACGCGGACGGCCGCGTCACCCGCGCGGAGTTCCAACGCCTGCTCTCGGAGGACCCAACGGCACTGGCCGCGCTCCACGACCTGGTCTAACTTCCGCTCCCCACGGGGGTAAACCCCTGCGGGGTACCCGTTTTGCGGCTTGCGCGCCGTGACCGCCGCTTACGCTCCGGCGATGGGTGCTTTATCAGGGGTGCGGCAGCTCGCGGAGCCGGTGGAGCGGATGTTCGGCGGGATCGCCGGTTCGGTGTGCGGGGTGCGGACCACCGCGCCGCACGTCGTGCTGACCTACGACGACGGCCCCGAGCCGGGCGGGACGGACGCGGTGCTGTCGGCGCTCGGCGACTTCCGCGCGACCGCCACGTTCTTCGTGCTGCTGACCCGGGCCAGGCGCTTCCCGGAGCTGCTGGCGGAGGTCGCGGCGGAGGGCCACGAGATCGGGCTGCACGGGCTGGACCACCGCCGGCTCACCGGCCTGCCGACGCGCGAGGTCGAGGTGCGGACCAGGGCCGCCCGCGCCGAGCTGGAGGACCTGACCGGCCGCCGCGTCACCTGGTTCCGCCCGCCGTACGGCACGCAGTCGCCGCGCACCTGGCGCGCGGTGACGCGGGACGGGCTGGTGCCGGTGCTGTGGGGACCGGCGCTGCGCGACTGGTCGGACGTGCCGCAGCCCGAGCGGGTGGCCGGTGCGGTGCGCGACAGCCGGGCCGGGTCGATCGTGCTCGGCCACGACGGTTTCGCCGGCCCGGAGGACGGCGTGGACGACGGCCCCGCGCCGGACGTGGAGCGGGGCGACCTGACCCGCCGGCTGCTCCGGGCCTACGGCGAGCGCGGCCTGGTCGGCCGGTCCCTCGGCGAGGCGCTGGTCTCGGGGGAGCAGTCGCGGCGCGCCTGGTTCCGCCGCTGACGGCACGCCGCTGACCGCACGCCGCACGTCGCAGGCCGCGTGCCGCAGGCCGCGCGCCCGCACGCGCTCCGGCGCCGGGCCCGGTGCCGCAAGGGCACTCGGTCGCCGACCTCCCCCTCGGACGTCACCACCACCGCCTGGTCAACGCCGACCGGTCTTGTTCGACCAGTCGGTGTCGACCACCGCGCGTCGCATGCACACCAGGCCGGGCCGGTCGTCCCAGGAGTCCGCGAGGGTGAAGCCGAGGCGTTCGTAGAGCCCGATGGCGTCCCGCCGCCAGTGCCACACCGACAGCCGCACGGCGACCGCACCCGTGTCGGCGGCGTGCTCGAGCACCGCGGCGACCAGCGCCTTCGCCGCCCCCCTGCCCCGGCAGGCCGGGTCCACCCACAGCCGCTTGACCTCCAGCGAGGCGTCGGCCGACGCGGACCCCACGACGCAGCCCACCGGGTTCCCACCGGTCTCGGCCACCCACACGGTGTCGGCGGCGAACGCGGTCCGCGGGTCGAGCACCTCGGCGCGGTAGCGCGGCGGCAGCTCCCCGACGGCGGACACCGCGACGCCCTTCTCCGCCTCGGTCCGCAGGTGGTAGGCGAGCAGGAGGGGCGCGAGCGCCTGGTCACGCCACCGCGAAACAGTGATCTCGGCTGTCATCGCCGCAGCTTCACACAGCCGGCGGGTCCGATCACACCCACACCCCCGCGGATGGGGGCCTCGTCCACGAACGACGGATCCTTACCGCTACGACCTGATCTGTCGAAGCACCAACGACCCAGGGCGCTAGACCGGCTCCGGCACGCGGGTCGGGCGCACCACCACCGTGCGGGTGCCCGCCACGCGCTCGTGCCACCCCAGCTGGTCGCGGCGGAACACCGGCACCACGAACGTCCCCACCAGCACCACCGTGATCACCACCAGGTCCAGCCCGAACTCCCACCACTGGTCCGACCTCGGCGACACCAGCACCGCGTACGCGAACAGCCCCGTCACGCCCAGCAGCTCGCGCACCACGATCCGCCACGCGCCGGCCGGGCGGCCGTCCGGCCGGCGCGTGCGGTACCGCAGCAGCCACCCGCCGAACGTCCAGCCGCCCGTCACCGCGGGCGCCACCACCCGCAGCAGCACCATCAGCGCCAGCGCCCACCTCAGGTCGGGCAGCAGCAACCGGGACACCAGCACCACCACCAGCAGGTCCGCCACCACCCCGCTCAGCCGGCGCGGCACGCTCACCGTGCCCGGCGGCGCGACGACGTCGTCCTGGTCCGGCACGGTCGGCACCACCAGCGCCACGGGCGCGACCATCCACCCCAGCAGCGCGCCGCCGGTGTTGGAGATCAGGTCGTCCACGTCCGCGATCCGGTACGGGCAGGGGTAGAAGCCCAGGTTCCCGGTGTACTGCACGACCTCGACCATCAGCGACACGCCCAGGCCGATGCACACCACCGCGAGCGGTCCGCGCCGGTATGCCTTGCGCAGCACCACGCCCAGCGGCACGAACAGCGCCACGTTGAAGGCCTGCTGGAGGAACGCCTGGGAGGTCACCATGGCCTGGATGCCCGACCGGTCGTTGGCCGCCATGTTGTTCCGCATGTCGGTGACCCACTGGAACGGCGTGGTGGACAGCATGGTCTCGCCCCGGCACACCGCGTCCCGGTCCGGGAACGGCAGGAAGATCAGCGCGAGCGCCACGAGCCCGTAGGCCAGCAGGCCGTAGAGCACCAGCGCCCGCCGCGGTTCGACGCGCCCGAACCGCCAGTAGTGCAGCGCGATCAAGGGCAGGAGCAGCAACGCCCCCACGCCCACGAAGGTGAGGAACCCCGTCCGCGCGGGCTCCAGGTACGAACTCAGCATGTCCACCGTTCCGCCAAGAGGTCCGCGACGAGGTGAACACTCCTTATCCAGCGGGCGCGCGCGCCAAACCCGTCAGGGTTTCAGGTTCGGCAGCACCTCCGCGCCGAACAGCCGGATCGCGTCGAGCACGGCCTCGTGCGGCAGGCCGCCGATGTCGATCATGACCAGTTGGGCGTCCAGCCCGAGCAGGTCGGTCAGCGCGTTGAGCCGCTCGGTCACCTCGACCGGGTCGCCGCACACCGCCGCGCCCTCCATCAACGCGTCCACGTCCACGTCGCCGTCACCGCGCCACCGGTCGGCGAAGTGGGCGTAGCCGGTCAGGTGGGGCCGCCACCGGGCCCGCGCCCCGGCCGCGGTGGGCGCCACGAACACGTGGCTGGGCAGCGCCACCCGGCCGCCGCCGCCCATGGCCTCGCGGTAGCGCTCGACCACCGACCGGTGCGTGCCCGGGTCGCGCAGGGTGCTGGGCAGCATCAGCGGCAGGCCCAGTTCCACCGCGAGGTCGGCGGACACCGCCGAGCCGCTGCCGATCCACACCAGCGGCCGGGGCCGCTGCACCGGTCGCGGCGTCGTGGTCACGTCGACCAGCGGGCTGCGGTACCTGCCCTCCCAGGTCACGTGCGGCTCCTCCAGCAGCCGCAGCAGCAGGCGCAGGTTCTCGTCGAACCGCGCCCGCAGGTCGTCCTGCACCCCGAACGCCGCGTCCGTGCGCTGCGACACGCCCCGCGCCACGATCAGCTCCGCCCGGCCCCGCGACAGCACGTCCAGGGTGGCCAGCTCCTCGGCCACCCGCACCGGGTCGTGGTGGGCCAGCAGGGTCACCCCCGTGGACAGCCGGAGCGTGGACGTGCGCCCGGCGATGGTCGCCAGCAGCAGTTCCGGCGCGGAGACGATGTAGCGGGTGAAGTGGTGCTCGCCGATGGCCACGCCGGTGAAGCCCGCCTCCTCCGCGACCACGGCCTGCTCCACGATCGCGCGCAGCCGGTCGGCCTCGGTCACCGCGTGCCCCGTGCTCGGGTTGGGCAGGTGGTCGCCGAGGATCAGCAGGTAGACGTCCATGTGAACAATCTTGCACGCTGCTCCGGACACCGGCGCGCACCGCCCGGCCCCCGGAAGCTACCGGACAGTAGGATCGCGGGGTGGACTGGACCCTGCCCGGAGCCTTCGAGGTCGCGCCCGGGGTGCACCGCATCCCGCTGCCGCTGCCGAACGACGGCCTGCACACCGTCAACTGCTACGCGATCGAGGACGGCGACGGCCTGGTCCTGGTCGACCCGGGCTGGGCGCTCGACGACGGCTTCACCGCCCTGGAGCGGGCGCTGGGCGACCTCGGGCACGGCTTCGAGGACGTCCGCCGGTTCCTGGTCACCCACGTCCACCGCGACCACTACACCATGGCCGTCGCCCTGCGCCGCCGCTTCGGCACGAAGGTCGCCCTCGGCCTCGGCGAGCAGCCGTCCCTGGCCAGGATCACCGCCCGCGCGGCGAACGGCCAGGTGGAGAGCCTGCGCGAGTGGGGCGCGCCGCACCTGGCCGAGCGCTGGCGGACCGTGCTGGCCGCCCTCGGCGAGGAGGCGGTGCGCGACTACGAGGAACCCGACGAGTGGCTGGGGGAGGGCGACCTGGAGCTGGACAAGCGCGTGCTGAGCGTCCTGCCGACGCCCGGCCACACCCGCGGCCACGTGGTGTTCGTCGACGCGGAGGCCCGGCTGCTGTTCTCGGGCGACCACGTGCTGCCGCACATCACGCCGTCCATCGGCTTCGAACCGGCCCGGCCCGCCCTGCCCCTGGGCGACTACCTCGACTCGCTGCGCCTGGTGCGTACCTGCCCCGACCTGCGGCTGCTACCCGCCCACGGCCCCGTCACCGACTCCAGCCACGCCCGGGTGGACGAGCTGCTGGCCCACCACGAGGACCGGCTGGCGGCCACCCTGGACGCCGTCCGCGCGGGCACCGGCACCGCGTTCGAGACCGCGGGCAGGCTCGGCTGGACCCGCCGCGGCCGGTCGTTCGCCGAGCTGGACCCGTTCAACCAGGTGCTGGCCGTCGGCGAGACCGCCGCGCACCTGGACGTGCTGGTCAGGCGGGGTGCGGTGCGCGCGGCGGAACGGGACGGCGTGACCGCCTACGAGGCCGCCTGACGCGGGGGCGCGCACCGGGAGCGGCCGGCCGCGAGGGTTCGGCCGGCCGCTCCCGGTGCTCACCGGAAGTGCTCGGCGAGCACCGGGGCCAGCACCTCCGGCGCGACGCCGTGCCACTCGC
>NZ_JBHWIE010000431.1:0-5509 GCF_042732085.1 Actinosynnema sp. NPDC059797 | reverse complement strand
GCGCTGGTCCCGGTGGTGCTCCACGGCCGCGGCGACCGACACCCGGTCCGGTTCGCGCACCCGGCGCACGCCCACCGCGAAACCCGCCGCCGCGGCGGCCGACTCGAAGGCCGACAGCAGCGACGCCGGGCCGTACAGGGTGGAGTTGCGGGCGACCACGCCGAGGAACCCCGGCCGGCCGGACGCGAGTGCGCGCGCGGTCCAGTCGGGGCGGTAGCCCAGGGCCTCGATCGCGGCCAGGACGCGCCGCTTGGTCAGGTCGCGGACGTTCGGCAGGTCGTTCACCACCCGGGAGACCGTCTGGTGCGACACGCCGGCGAGCGCGGCCACGTCCGCCATCGACGGTTCCCGGCGCCCGCGGACCAGGACCCGGGCGGCGACGGCCGCCGCGACGACGAGCACCAGCAGGACCGCCTGGGGCGTCGGCGGCGCCCAGGTGGTGACGGTGGCGGCGCCGAGCGCGGAGACCTGGAGGAACAGGCGGCGGGTCGAGCGGGCACCGCCCTTCAGGAGGCGGGTGTCGAAAACCTTTTCGGGGATGGTGGCAACTCGTTGTCACCGGGCGCCCTAACACGGACCGAAAACTTTTTGGCCAGGGAGGCGAGAAGGGGGTAGCGGCAGACCCGGGCGTCCGCGCTCATCGCCTCGGAGTTCCGCGGGACGCCGGTGTCGAGGGGACCGGCACGGCCGTCAGCTGTACGCCTTCGCCTGGAGCCCGAACAGCTCCGCGTAGGTGCCCGCCGCGGCCATGAGCGTGGCGTGGTCGCCGGTTTCCACCACCCGGCCGTCCCCGACCACCACGATCAGGTCGGCCGCGCGCACCGTGGAGAACCGGTGGGACACGAAGACGGTGATGCCGCCGGTCCGGCCGGCGACCCGCTTCGCGTGGTCGGCGCACCGCTGGAACAGGGCGTGCTCCGCCTCCGGGTCCAGCGCCGACGTCGGCTCGTCGAGGACGAGGAGCAGGGGCTCCTCGCGCATCATGGCCCGGCCCAGCGCCAGCTTCTGCCACTGGCCCCCGGACAGCTCCGCGCCGTCGGCGTAGCTCTTGCCGAGGTGGGTGCGCAGGCCGTCGGGCAGGCCGTCGAGCACGTCGCCGGCGTCGGCGCGGTCCAGCGCTGCGCGGACGGCCGGTTCCGACGACGCCCTGGGCAGGTCGCCGAGGCCGACCACGTGCTGGGCCGCGAACTCGTAGCGGACGAAGTCCTGGAACCCGGCCGCGATCCGCGTGCGCCACTCGTCCACCGCCAGGTCGCGCAGGTCGGTCCCGTCGACCAGGATCCGGCCCTCGGTCGGCCGGTAGAACCCGCAGAGCAGCTTGACCAGCGTCGACTTGCCCGCGCCGTTCTCGCCGACGATCGCGACGGTGGCACCGGCCGGGAGGTGGAGGTCCACCTCGCGCAGCACGGGCACGTCGGTGCCCGGGTAGGCGAAGGCCACCCCGTCGAACCTGATCCCGTCGCGCAGCCGGTGCGGCGGCGAACCGCCGGGGCGCGCCGGGGCGGCGTCGGCCACCGACGCGGCGACCTCGGTGAGCCGCCGGTACGCGCCCGCCATCCGCTGGAGGTCGCCCAGGAAGGTGACGGCCGTGGCGACCTGCTGGTTGACCTGGGCGGCGAGCACGACCACCAGCACGACGTCGCCGACCCCGCGCCGCCCGGCCATCGCGTCGCGCACCACCAGCAGCACGCCCGCGACGTAGGCGAGCGCGAAGACGACCTGGCCCGCCGCGCGGATCCCCGTGGCGGTCAGGTGCGCGCGCCACAGGCCCCGCGTCGCCCGCTCCCACGACCGGCCGTGCCGGGCGCGCAGCTCCCCCTGGACCCGGGACACCCGCAGCTCGCCGGCCAGGCGCGCGGAGGTGGCCAGGTGGAACAGGTTGAGCGCGGTCCTGGTCTGCTCGGCGGTCGCCGTCCGGGCGCGGTCGAGCACCCGCTCGGCCGCGCGGCCGGCCAGCAGGGGCGGCACCGCGGCGGCGGGCAGCAGCAACAGCAACGGGTTCTGCGCGGCCAGCAGGACCGCGGTGAGCGCCACGGCCGGCACGAGGCCGACACCGTTGAGCAGCGCCTCCAGGCCGGTCCGGAACTGCCTGCCCTCCTGCCGCAGCACCGTCCACGTGTCGGCGTGCTCGGCCCGCTCGTGGTGCTCGATGCCGGCCGAGCCGTTCGACACCTCGATCACGCGCTCGTCGAAGTCCAGCTCGGCCAGCTCCGCCAGCTCGTAGTAGGCCAGGTGGGCGAAGTGCGAGAGGACCAGCGCCAGCACCGCCAGCACGGCGACGACCGCGCCGGCGAGCACCGCGCGCCCCGTCGCGCCCGCGACGACCTCGCGGGTCATCCACCCGAGCGAGGCCGCCAGCAGCGGGGCGGCGACGGCCCCGGCCGTCATCAGGACCACCGCCACCGCCGTCTTGCGCGGGTTCAGCCGCCACGCCGTGGCGATCACGTTCCACGCCCCGGTCAGGAGGACCTTCACCCGGTCACCCCTTCGACCGTGCCGGTGAACCGGTCCGCCTGGAGCCGGAACAGCTCGGCGTAGCGCCCGTCGCGGGCCAGCAGCTCCGCGTGGCCGCCCCGCTCGGTGACCCGGCCGCGCTCCAGGACGACGATGAGGTCCGCGTGCCGCACGGTCGAGAACCGGTGGGAGATCAGCAGGGTGGTCGCGCCGCCGGCGAGGCGGGCGAACTCCTCGAAGAACCCGGCCTCCGCGCGCACGTCCAGGCTCGCCGTCGGCTCGTCCAGCACCACGACCGAGGACCCGTGGCGCAGCGCGAACAACGCCCTCGCCAGCGCGACGCGCTGCCACTGGCCGCCGGACAGCTCCGCCCCTCCGGTGAGGTGCCGCGCCAGCGGCGTGTCCAGCCCCCGGGGCAGGCGGGCCACGGCGCCCGACAGCCCGACCGAGTCGACGACCTCGCGGATCCCCGCCCGGTCGTCCAGGTGGTCGACCGCGCCGAGCCCGACGTTGTCCGCGACGGACGCCTCGTACCGCACGAAGTCCTGGAAGATCACGCCGAGCCGGGCGCGCCACTCGTCGAGCGGGAACTCGCGGATGTCCACGCCGTCCAGCGTGATCCTGCCCGAGGTCGGCTCGTAGAGCCTGGCGAGCAGCTTGACCAGGGTGGTCTTGCCCGCGCCGTTCACGCCGACGACGGCCGTGCAGCGGCCGACGGGGATCGTCAGGTCCAGGCCGTCGAAGACCGCCCGCCGCTGCCCGGGGTAGCGGAAGCCGACCTGCTCGAACCGGATGGCGTGGACCGGCTCGGGCACCACCGGGCGTCGCGCGGGGGCGGAGCGCCCCTCGTGGGCGTCGACGTGGTGGGCGTGGACGTGGTGGGCGTCGACGTGGTGGGTGTCGACGTGCTCGGCGAACCGCCGCACCGCGTCGTGGGCCCTCATGCCGATCGCGGTCGGCAGGTCCGCCTCCGGGTAGTGGTCGCCCAGCCGCAGCAGGCCGAGCGCCGCCGTCGCGACGAGCACGAACCCGGTGAGCGACCTCTCGTGCGCCGTCGCGCCCAGCACCGCGAAGACCACGACCGCGACCGCCAGGCCCACGACCGAGAACCGGACGAACGGCCACAGGTAGACGGCGCGGCGCTCGGCCCAGAGGGGCCGGAGGAAGCGGAGGTGGCCGTCCCGCAGGCGCTGCCGCAGCCAGCCGACCAGGCCGAAGACCCGGATCTCCTTGGCCGCGGCGCCGCCGCCGGCCAGCTCGCGCAGGTAGTCGACCTCGCGCTGCTCGGCGGCGAGCAGGGACCGGGCCCTGGCGTACCGGCGCAGCCCGCCGCGCTGGCCGTGGCGGAACAACAGCACGGTGACGACCAGCGCCGCCGCCGCGGGCCACGAGAACACCACCCCCACCGCGACCGCGCTGCCGGTCAGCTCGGTGTACCGCGCGATCAGCGCGAGCAGGCCGGTGGCCGCCCGGCCGGGGCTCTGCACGCCGAACTCCACCTCCCGCGCGGCGGTCCGGAGCGCGTCGAGCGCCCGCTGGTCCTCCAGCGGGCCGAGGCCGGGGCTGCGCAGCGACGCGGCCATCAGCTCGTCGAACACCAGGCCGTCGACCCGGCGCGCCACCAGCTCGCCCAGGGCCCGCTCCACCGGGGAGAGCAGCTGCCTGGCGACGAACGCGCCGGCCGCGACGCCGAACACCGCGACCAGCGAGTCCCACTCGCCGGAGCCCGGCCCCGCGGCGACGGCCGCCGGGACCCGCCCGAGCACCACCGCCGTCGCCACGGTGAACACGACCGGGAGGCACCCGAGCAGCAGGTCGACCGCGACCAGGGCGGCGACCAGCCCGCGACCGGCGCGGGGCAGCAGCCTGGCGATGTCCCGTCGTGCGGCGAACCGGCGTCGCGCCGTGGCGACCCGGGAGCCGTTCCCCATGCCGGCCGCCTAACCGGCGACGCTGTTCCGCGCCACGTGGTCGGCGCAGCGGGGCAGCCCGCGTTCCTCGACCACGTCGTTGAACGCCGAGAAGCGGATCGGGGGCGTCTCGGTGAGCAGCCGGATGATCGGCGTGTCGTACTTCTCCGCGATGTAGCGGTAGTTCTCGCGGGCGGACCTGCTGTTGTCCTCGTGGTCCTTCTCGTGCGGGTAGTGGATGGAGCTCGCCTCGCGCAGGACGCGCAACCGGGCGCCGTCGCGGTGCAGCCGGTAGGCGAGGTCGAGGTCCTCCCCGCCCCACTGCCGCAACGCCTCGTCGTACATGCCGATCGAGCGCACCTGCTCCGTCCGCGCCGACGCGTGGCAGGTCCAGTACATCAGCCACGGCGCGGGCAGGTGGCCGAAGTCGTCGGAGTGCCGGGCGTAGAACGGTTCGCGCACGTCCAGCCACGACCCGGTGCGCGCCATGGTCGCGATGGTCGAGTCCACGTCGTCGACGTCGACGGACTTCCGGATGAGGTGGGCGTCCTCGTTGTCGAGGTTGAAGCAGTACACGTACCCGTTGAGCGCGAGGGGTTCCTCGGAGGCCTCGTGGGCGGTCAGGTGCGCGCGCAGGGCCGCGGAGTGCAGCAGCACCCCGGAGTCGACGAAGACGGAGATCTCGCCCTTCGCGTGCCGGAGACCGACGTTCCGGGCGCGGGCGACCCGGTAGCCCTCGTCGGGCTGGTGGAAGTAGCGCAGGTCGAGCCGGTCCTCGAACCCCCGCACCGCGGTCGCCGTGTCGTCGCTGGAGCCGTCGTCGACGACCAGCACCTCGAACCGGTCGCGGGACAGGTCCTGCTTGGCGAGCGCGTCGAGCGTCAGTTCCAGCAACCGCCTCCTGTTGTAGGTCGGGATGACGACCGTGCAGCGTAATGGGCTACCCACGAGAGGCTCTCCTCAGAGGTCCCGCCAAGGACGTCGGTGGCGGGTGCCCCCCACCGATCACCGCGCGAGTCTGCCGAGGGTCGCGAGCACAGGTCAACATCGCGGGCGGAGTTCCGCAGTCCCGACGACGTGGGCGCGGGCGGCCCCCGCCCGGGCCGCCGCCCCCCCGGTGACGGACACCGGGCCCGGCCGGGTGC
>NZ_JBHWIE010000430.1:0-5524 GCF_042732085.1 Actinosynnema sp. NPDC059797 | reverse complement strand
GCCGCGCCCAGGGCGAGCCCGAGCGGTGGGTCACCCGCAGCGCCGACCAGGTCCCCGACCTGCTGACCGACTACTGGCACTACATCGCGACCGGGTGACCGGCTCCGGGGAAGGGGTGCGCGTTGGGCCTGACGGTAGGCGTGGAAGAGGAGTTCCTCCTCACCGACGCGACCACCCGGCGGGCGGCGTGGCGATCGGCCGACGTGCTGCGCACCACGTCGTCGGAGGTCGGCGGCGGGATCGTCCCCGAGATGGCGGAGACCCAGGTCGAAACCGTCAGCCGGGTGTGCACCGACCTCTCCGAACTCCGCTCGGAGCTGCTCCGGCTGCGCCGAGCGGCGGCCCGGGCGGCCGACGCCGCCGGGTGCCGCCTGATCGGCAGCGGCACCGTGGTCCTCGGCAGCCCCGGCCCGCCGCCGGTGCTCGACCAGCCGCGCTACCACCGGATCGTCGAGCGCTTCGGCCCGCTGGTGGACCAGCAGTGCGCCTGCTCGTGCCACGTGCACGTCGGCATCGCCGACCGCGACGAAGCGGTGCTGGTCGCCAACCACCTGCGCCCGTGGCTGCCGGTGCTGCTCGCGATCTCCGGCAACTCGCCGTTCTGGGAGGGCCGCGACACCGGCTACCACAGCTGGCGGACCCAGCTGTGGGGCCGCTGGCCCACGGCGGGCCCGCCGCCGCACCTGGCCGGCGCGCACGAGTACCGGGAGGTGCTCGCGGACCTGGTCGGCAGCGGCGCGATCCTCGACGACGCCATGCTCTACTGGTACGTCCGCCCGTCGCACCACCAGCCCACGGTGGAGGTCCGGGTGGCGGACGTGTCGCAGACGGCGGACGACGCGGTCCTGCTCGCGGCCCTGGTGCGGGCCCTCGCCGCCACCGCCCTCGCCGACGTGCGGGCGGGCCGCGACGCGCCGCGCGTGACCGACCAGGTGCTGCGGGGCGCGTGCTGGCGGGCCTCCCGCTACGGCCTCCCGGACGAGGAGGGCACCACGCCGGCCGCCGGTCGCGCGGGGCCCGCGACGGGCACGTCCGCGCTGATCGCCCACATCGGCCCGGCGCTGGACGAGGCCGGTGAGGCGCATTACGTGCTCGACGCCCTGCGCGCGCGGCGCGAGGGCGGCTCCGGCTCCCGGCGGCAGCGGCTGGCCCACCGGCGCCGGGGCCGGCTGGAGGACGTGGTGGACATGCTGGCGGGACGCGCGGTGGAGGGGTGAGCCGGCCCGTCGAGCGCCCGCTCGTCCCGCTCGTCCCGCTCACCCCGTGACGACGAACCGCCAGAACCCGCGCAGCAGCGGCTCCATCGCCGGGGCGCTGCGGGTGACCCACTCCTCGCGCTCGCCCGCGGCCAGGCCGAAGTCGACGACCTCCGCCGCGCCGTCGGCGACCTCGGGCGGCACCTCGGCGTACTCGTGCAGGTAGGCCCGCACCTCCGGCGGCACGTCGGCGTCGGACAACGCCTCGGCGAGCGGCGCGCACACGCCGCACCAGAGCCGGAAGTCGGTGCGCGCCAGCAGCGCCGCCTCGCCCGCGCCCGCGTGCAGCGCGACCCACGAGATGAACTCCGTGAAGCGCTTCACCTCGGGCGAGACGTCCGCGTACCGCATCTCCTCCGGGTCCAGCCCGACGGAGCGGGCCACCTCCGAGACCAGGAGTTGGCGCATTCCCATCAACGTGTTCGCGATGAACACGAAAAAACCGCCCGGCACCTCGTGGTGGAAACGCGCGAGCAGGGTGGCGTACGCCGTGAACTCGGCCTCCTGCGCCTGGAATTCCGCCAGCAGCAGGCGTCGGAGTTGTGCGTTTTCGACCTGGCCGATCCTCGCCGCCGCCAGCAGTCCGTTCTCCCGCACGTGCTCTTGGACCGGGACGGCGAAGCCGTCCACCAGTCGACCGCCCTCCACGCCGCACCTCCGGATTCGGCTCACCTCACCCTATCCGCCGCCGGTAGGAAGAACATCGACCCTTCGCTCTAATACCAGGGGTGTTTTCCGGGGGCGGGTGACAACCCGTTCAGTGGTGCACGACCGTCGAGGGCCATTACTAGAGTTGCGCTGTGTAATCACATGTGATGACAGGGCGGTCCCGATGCCACCGTCGCAGGAAGACCTCCGCCGCGAACTGGCCAGGGCACTGGAGCTGCAACGACTCGCCTCGGAGGCGTGGACCGGGGTGCACCACGCCCTCGGCGTGCAACCGCTGGAGGAGCAGCACGTGCCGGTGGTCCCGCCGGCCGAGCTGACCCCGCGGGAGACGCAGGTGATCACCCTGATGGGCACGGGCATGGCCAACCGGTCGATCGCCAGGCACCTGCGGATCTCGGAGCGCACCGTCAAGTCCCACCTGCACAGCATCTTCACCAAGCTGGGGGTCACCACGCGCGGCCAGGCGGTCGCGCAGCTGAGCGGCAGCCCCCCGCCCGGCTGGCTGTGCCCGAGGTGCTCGGCCGTGTACCGCGGCGGGGACCCCCTGGCGCGCTGACACCCGCCCGCCCCGGCGCCTCCACTGAGGACGGACGAGCGGGCTCCTCCTCACAGCCAGTCGCGGCGCTTGAAGGAGACGTACAGGCCGACCGACAGCAGCACCATGACGACCGTGGACACCCAGAAACCCCACGGCTGGTCGTAACCGGGGTAGGGGACGTTCTGGCCGTAGAAGCCGGTCACCGCGGTGGGCAGCGCGATGATCGCCGCCCACCCGGTGACCTTCTTCATGATCAGGTTCAGCCGGTAGCCCTGGATGTTGAGCTGCGTGTCGCGGATGGTCGCCACCAGGTCGCGCAGCGACTCGGTCCACTCCGAGGCGCGCAGCACGTGGTCGTAGACGTCCTGGAAGTAGGGCCCCATCAGCCCTTCCGCCATGCCCAGGTCCTGCCGCATGAGGCCGTTCACCACCTCGCGCATCGGCAGCACCACCCGGCGCAGCGTCACCAGCGACCGCCGCATCGCCAACGACCGGCGCTGCACCTCCTTGGTGCGCGGGCGCTCGTCGAACACCATGTCCTCCAAGTGCTCGACGTGGTCATCCAACGCCTGCACGGCCTCGAAGTGGCTGTCCACGACGACGTCGAGCAGCCCGTGCGCCAGGAAGCCGACGCCGCAGCCCGCCAGGTGCGGCGACTCGTCCCACCTCCTGGTCACCCGCCCCATGTCGAACCGGTCGTCCGCACGCACCGTGACCAGCGCTTTCGTGGTCAGGAACGCGTCCACCTCGACGGTGGCCAACCGCCCGGTGGCGGTGTCCAGCCGCACCGCGTAGCAGGTCAGGAAGCTGTGCGTGTCGTACCGGTCCAGCTTGGGGCGCTCGTGCTCCTGCACCGCGTCCTCGACGGCCAGCTCGTGCAGCCCCAGCTGCCCGGCCAGCAGCTCCAGCTCGGCGCGGGACGGGCCGCACAGGTCGACCCACACCACGACGCCGTCCTCGGCCAGGCGTTCGGCGACCTCCTCGACGCCGAACCCCTCGGCCTCCAGGGCGCCGTCGCGGTACAGGCGGGTGAGCGGCATGGGCGCAGCGTAGTGGCCGGCGGTCGCCCGTACCGGCGACGCGGCGCTTCGAGTCGGCGGTCGTGGGTAACCCGGGCGCATGTTCCCCGCAGAGAACCTCCGCGACTGGGTCGGCCACGACGTCGTCGACCCGGACGGCAAGACCATCGGCGACCTGGAGGCCGTGTACGTCGACACGGTGACCGACCAGCCCAGCTTCCTGACCGTCGCGGTCGGCTTCCTCGGCCGCCGCAGGCTCGTGTTCGTGCCCGCCGTCGGCGCCACGGTCACGCCGAAGGCGGTGCGCGTGCGCTACCCGAAGGACCTGGTGAAGGACGCCCCGTCGATCGAGACCGACGGTGAGCTGTACGCCCAGGACGAGCCGAAGGTCTTCGCCCACTACGGCCTCGACCACGGTCCCGGGGGAGAGCGCCGCCTCGCCCGCCGCTGACCGGCCCGGTTCGGATCTTCCTCACACGAGCCGGCCGGGGCGGTGACCCGCGGCGGGTCGCCTGGTTCACTGCGGACATGACGACACCCCAGGTCGCCCGGCCTTCGATCCTCACCGTGGACGACGACCCCAACGTCTCCCGCGCGGTGGCGCGCGACCTGCGCCGCCGGTACGGGAGCGGTTACCGCGTCGTCCGCGCCGAGTCCGGGGCGCAGGCCCTGGAGGCGCTGCGGGAGATCAAGCTGCGCGGCGAGGAGGTCGCCGTGCTGCTGGCCGACTACCGGATGCCGGGCCTGAGCGGCATCGAGTTCCTGGAAGCCGCGATGGACCTGTTCCCGGCCGCGCGGCGGGTGCTGCTCACCGCCTACGCCGACACCGACGCGGCTATCCGCGCGATCAACGTGGTGGACCTCGACCACTACCTGCTCAAGCCGTGGGACCCGCCGGAGGAGAAGCTGTACCCGGTGGTGGACGGGCTGCTGGAGGCCTGGGCCGCCGACGACCGGCGCGGGGTGCGGCAGGTGCGGGTGGTCGGTCACCGCTGGTCGGCCCGGTCCTACGAGGTGCGCGACTTCCTCGCCCGCAACTCGGTGCCGTTCCGGTGGCACGCCGTGGACGACGGCGACCCCGAGACCGGGCGGCTGCTGGCCGCGGCCGGGCAGGACGGCACGCGGCTGCCCGTGGTCGTCACCGCCGACGGCCGGGCCCTGGTGGAGCCGGGCGACGCCGAGCTGGCCGCCGAGGTCGGCCTCAGCACGCGGCCCTCCACCGACTTCTACGACCTGATCGTCATCGGCGGCGGACCGGCCGGCCTGGGCGCGGCGGTCTACGGCGGCTCGGAGGGGCTGCGCACGGTGCTGGTCGAGCGCCGCGCCACCGGCGGGCAGGCGGGCACCAGCAGCCGCATCGAGAACTACCTGGGCTTCCCCGACGGCGTGTCCGGCGAGCAGCTGACCGAACGCGCCCGCAGGCAGGCGCTGAAGTTCGACGTGGAGGTGCTGACCGCCTGCGACGTGGTCTCGCTGGAGGCCCGCGGCGCGGCGCGCGTGGTGCGGCTGGGCGACGGCACCGAGCTGGCCGCGCACACCGTCATCCTCGCCACCGGCGTGTCCTACCGGATGCTCGACGCGCCCGGCCTCGGCGGGCTGACCGGCCGCGGCGTGTACTACGGCGCGGCCACCACCGAGGGCCCGCACTGCGCCGGCCAGGACGTCTACCTCGTCGGCGGGGCGAACTCCGCGGGCCAGGCGGCGCTGTACTTCGCCGCCCACGCCCGCCGCGTGGTGCTCGTGGTGCGCGGCGACTCGCTGGCGCGGTCCATGTCGCACTACCTGATCGAGCAGCTCGCGCGGGTGCCGGCCATCGAGGTCCGCACCTGCACCGAGGTCGTCGGCGGCGAGGGCCGCGACCACCTGGAGTCGCTGACCCTGCGGCACACCAAGACCGGCGAGACCACGACCGTGCCCGCGTCGTGGCTGTTCGCGTTCATCGGCGCCGCGCCCCGCACCGACTGGCTCGACGGCACCGTGGCCCGCGACGAACGCGGGTTCGTGCTCGCCGGGCCGGACCTGGTCGTCGACGGCAGGTCACC
>NZ_JBHWIE010000429.1:0-5525 GCF_042732085.1 Actinosynnema sp. NPDC059797 | reverse complement strand
ACCGCGCAGCGCGGCTTCGCCGCGACCGCTGAGCGGCAGCGGCAGCACCCGGGACCCGAGGCGGGACCGGTCCGCCGGTCCCCCCTCGGGTCCCGGGTCCGGGGCCTGCTCCACGATGACGTGCGCGTTGGTCCCGCTCGCCCCGAACGACGACACCGCCGCCCGCCGGGGACGCCCGGTCGCCGGCCACGGCCGGGCGTCGCCGAGCAGCCGGACGTTCCCGCCCTCCCAGTCGACGTGCTCCGAGGGCCGGTCCACGTGCAGGGTCCTGGGCAGCAGGCCGTGCCGCATCGCCATGACCATCTTGATGACGCTGCCGACCCCGGCCGCCGCCTGGGTGTGGCCGATGTTGGACTTGAGCGAGCCCAGCCAGAGGGGGTCGCCCTCGCCCCGGTCCCGGCCGTACACCGCCTGCAGCGCCTTGATCTCGATCGGGTCGCCGAGCACCGTGCCGGTGCCGTGCCCGTCCACGGCGTCCACCTCGTCGGGGCGCACGCCGGCGTTGGCCAGCGCCTGCCGCACGACCCGCTGCTGGGAGGGGCCGTTGGGGGCGGTGAGGCCGTTGGAGGCGCCGTCCTGGTTGATCGCCGAGCCGCGGAGCACGGCGAGCACGGGGTGGCCGTTCTGCCGGGCGTCGGAGAGCCGCTCCAGCACCAGCAGGCCGGCGCCCTCGGCGAAACCGGTCCCGTCGGCGCCCGCGCCGAACGCCTTGCAGCGGCCGTCGGCGGACAGCCCCTGCTTGTCGAACTCCTGCAGGTCGATCGGGGTGGCCATGACGGTGGCGCCGCCGGCCAGCGCCAGCGCGCACTCCCCGGACCGCAGCGCCTGCGCGGCCAGGTGCATCGCCACCAGCGACGACGAGCACGCCGTGTCGACCGTCAGCGCGGGCCCCTCCAGGCCGAACTGGTAGGAGACCCGCCCGGCGAGCACCGCGGCGGAGGTCCCGGTGAGCAGGTAGCCGTCGGCCAGCTCGGCGCTGCCGAGGAGCAGGTCCGCGTAGTCCTGGTCGCTGGTGCCGACGAACACGCCGGTCTGGCTGCCCCGCAACGACTTCGGGTCGATCCCGGTGCGCTCCAGCGCTTCCCAGGTCAGTTCCAGCAGCAACCGCTGCTGCGGGTCCATCGAGGCCGCCTCGCGCGGCGAGATGCCGAAGAACGCGGCGTCGAACTGCGCCACGTCGTCGAGGAAGCCACCGCCGCGCACGTGGGTGGCGCCCTGCCGCGTCGGATCCGGGTGCAGCAGGGTGTCCAGGTCCCAGCCCCGGTCGGTCGGCAGCCCCGACACCGCGTCGCGCCCGCCGTCCACCAGCTCCCAGAGCTGCTCCGGCGAGCCGACGCCACCCGGGTAGCGGCAGGCCATGCCGACCACGACGATCGGGTCGGTGGAGGGCGCGGCGAGGGGGGCGATCGCGCCGGGTTCCTCGTCGGCCCTGTTCGTCACCAGGCCGACCAGGTACGACGCCAGGGCGGCGGGCGTGGGGTAGTCGAAGGCCAGGGTGCCGGGCAGCCGGAGGTCGAGCGCCGCGTTCAGCCGGTCCCGCAGCTCCACCGCCGCGAGCGAGCTGAAACCCAGGTCCTGGAAGGTGCGCTCGACGTCGACCGCGGCCGGCGAGTCGTGGCCCAGCACCAGGGCGATCGAGGTCCGCACCAGGTCGCTCATGACCCGGCGCTGGTCCACGACGGCCAGCACGTCCGCGGTCCGGGCGCCGGTGTCCGGCTCGGGCGCGGCGGCCGGGGGCGGGTCCGCGGGGGCCGGGGCGGTGGAGCCGTCGCGCGGCAGCCAGTGCCGGTGCCGCTGGAAGGCGTAGGTCGGCAGGTCCACCCGCGGGCCCCCGTCGGGGAACAGCGCCGCCCAGCCCACCTCGCCGCCGCCGGCGAAGAGGCGGCCGGCCGCGGCGAGCAGGGCGACGGCCTCGGGCCGGTCGCGGCGGGACGCGGCCACCGCCGTCACCCGCCGGTCGGTGGGCAGGCATTCCCGGACCATGGTGGAGAGCACCGCGTCCGGTCCCAGCTCCAGGAACCGGGTGACCCCCCGCTCGCGCAGGGTGGCCACGCCGTCGGCGAAGCGCACCTGCTCGCGCGCCTGGCGGACCCAGTGCCCGGGATCGCCGAGCGTGGCCGCGTCGGCCAGGGCACCGGTCAGGGTGGACACCACCGGGATGTCGGGCGCGCCGAAGGCAAGCCCGGCGACGACGGCCCGGAAGTCCTCCAGCACCGGGTCCATCAGCTCCGAGTGGAACGCGTGGCTGGTGGTGAGCCGGCGGGTCCGGTGGCCGGCGGCGGTCAGCCGGGCCACGACCCGGGCCACCGGTTCCTCTGCCCCGGACAGCACGACGGAGTCGGGGCTGTTCACCGCGGCCACGGACACCCCGGCCTCGGTCGCGACCAGCGGGGCCACCACGTCCGGGGCGGCGTTCACCGCGACCATGGCGCCGCCCTCCGGCAGCGCCTGCATCAGCCGGCCGCGCGCCACGACCATGCGAGCGGCGTCTTCGAGGGACAGCACGCCGGCCACGTGCGCGGCGCTGATCTCGCCGATCGAGTGGCCGGCGACGAAGTCCGGCCGGATGCCCCACGACCGGACGAGCCGGAACAGGGCGACCTCGAAGGCGAACAGCGCCGGCTGGGCGTGCTCGGTGCGGTCCAGCGACGGGCCGCCCTCCCACATCAGCTCGCGCAGCGACCGGCCCAGCAGCTCGTCGACCACGCCGCAGACCTCGTCCAGCGCCGAGTCGAACACCGGGTACCGCGCCGCCAGCTCCCGCCCCATCCCGGCGCGCTGGGCGCCCTGACCGGTGAACACGATCGCCAGGCGGCCCTCCGCCGCCCGACCGGCGTGCACCGCGGCGCTGTCCGTGCCGGCGGCCAGCGCGGACAGGCCGGCCAGCAGGGCCGCCCTGTCCTCGGCGACCACCACCGCGCGGTCGGCCAGCACGGCGCGGGTGGTGACCAGGCTCCGCCCGATGTCGGCCGGCTCCAGCTCCGGGTGGCGCTCGACGAAGGAGCGCAGCTCCTCGGCCTGGCCGCGCAGCCCGGCGGCGCCCCGACCCGTCACCACGAACGGCCACGGACCGGTGTCGGCCCGCCGCACCGGCGCGGAGCCGGTCGCGGCCGGGTCGTCGGGGGCCTGCTCCAGGATGACGTGGGCGTTGGTGCCGCTGATCCCGAACGACGACACCGCGGCGCGCCGGGGACGGCCCCGGTCGGGCCACCGCCGCGGGTCGGTGAGGAGCCGGACCGTCCCCGCCGACCAGTCCACGTGGGACGTCGGCCGCTGGGCGTGCAGGGTCCTGGGCAACTCGCCGTGGCGCATGGCCATGACCATCTTGATCACGCCGCCGACGCCGGCCGCCGCCTGCGGGTGCCCGATGTTCGACTTCAGCGACCCGATCCACAACGGCGCGTCCGCCGTCCGCTCCCGGCCGTAGGTGGCCAGCAGGGCCCTGGCCTCGATCGGGTCGCCCAACCTGGTGCCGGTGCCGTGCGCCTCGACCGCGTCCACGTCGGTCGAGGACACGCCGGCGTTGGCGAGCGCGGCCCGGATGACCTGGCGCTGGGCCTCGCCGCTCGGCGCGGTGAGGCCGTTGGAGGCGCCGTCCTGGTTGAGGGCGGACCCGGTCACGAGGGCCAGCACCCGGTGGCCGTTGCGCCGGGCGTCGGACAGCCGCTCGACCACGAGCACGCCGACGCCCTCACCCCAGCCCATGCCGTCGGCCTCGTCGCCGAATGCCTTGCAGCGGCCGTCCGCGGCGATCCCGCGCTGCCGGGCGAACTCGATCAGCGAAGCCGGACCCGACATGATCGTCGCCCCGCCGACCAGGGCGAGCGAGCACTCCCGCGAGCGCAGCGCCTGGGTGGCCAGGTGCAGCGCGACCAGCGAGGAGGAGCACGCCGTGTCCACGGTGACCGCGGGCCCTCGCAGGCCGAACGCGTAGGACAGCCGCCCGGAGACGACGCTGGCGATGTTGCCGGTGAGCGTGTAGCCCTCGTAGGTCGACGGCACGGTGCGCAGCGAGATGTAGTCCTGGTAGCTGACGCCGACGTACACGCCGGTCTGGCTCCCCCGCACCGCGTCGGCGCTGATCCCCGCGCGTTCCAGGGCCTCCCACGAGGTCTCCAGGAGCAGCCGCTGGTGCGGGTCCATCACGGTCGCTTCGCGCGGGGGGATGGCGAAGAAGTCGTGGTCGAACAGGTACGGCGACCGCAGGAAACCGCCGCCCCGCGAGTACGTCCGGCCCACCTTCTCGGGGTCGGGGTCGTAGAGCTCGTCCAGGTTCCAGCCGCGGTCGGTCGGGAAGCCGGACACCGCGTCGGTGCCGTCGGCCACGAGCCGCCACAGGGCTTCGGGGCTGTCGGCGTCGCCGGGGAAGCGGCAGGCCATGCCGACGATGGCGATCGGCTCCCGGTCCCGCGCCTCGACCTCGCCGAGCCGCTGCCGGATCCGCTCGTTCTCCTTGAGCGCGTTGCGCAGCGCGTCAACGAGCTCGTTCATGGAGGCGGTGGTCATGAGGTCGGTCCCTCCGACTGGTCGCTCGCATCGGTTCGGCCGTATGCGGCGCGAATGAGGTCAGCCATGTCCATCGAGTCGATCGCGCTGGTGGGCGCGGCACCGTCGGCGAGCTCGGGGCCGGTGGCGTCGTCGACGCCCTCACCGGTCCCGCTCCCGGGGGTCCCGGTGTCCTCGCCGAACAGCTCGGAGTGCACCAGCTCGGCGACCGAGGCGGGCGTCGGGTGGTCGAAGACCAGCGTGGCGGGCAGTTGCAGGCCGGTCGCCGCGCCGAGCCGGTTCCGGAGCCGCAGCGCGGTGAGCGAGTCGAACCCGATCTCCTGGAAGCTGCGCCCCGACTCGACCGAGCCGGTGTCGGGGTACCCGAGCACGGCCGCCACCTCGGTCCGGACGAGTTCGGTCAGCGAATGCGCCCGCTCGGTGGCGGGCAGGCCGGCGAGCCGCTCGCGCACGTCGGTGTCGGCCGCCCCTCCCGCCGTCGGCCCGGGGTCGGCCTCCCCGGTCGGCAGCAGCTCCGCGAGCAGCGAGGCCGATCGGGTGCCGATCAGCTCGGCGGCGAACGAGGACCACTCGACGTCCGCCACGACCACGGCCGTCTCGTCGCGGTCGATCACCTGGTCCAGGGCCTGGATGGCGTGGCGGGGTTCCATCGCGCGCACGCCGCGGGCCGCCAGCCGCCGCGCCGCGCCGTCGCGGTCGCCGAGCCCCGGGCCCCGCCAGAGCCCCCAGGCGATGGAGGTCCCGGGCAGGCCGAGGGCCCTGCGGTGCGCGGCCAGCGCGTCCAGCGAGCTGTTCGCGGCGGCGTAGTTGGCCTGGCCAGCCGGGCCGACCGTGCCGACGAACGACGAGAACAGGACGAAGTCGACGAGGTCGTGGTCCTTCGTCAGCTCGTGCAGGTGCCAGGCGGCGGCCACCTTCGGGCGGAACACCCGCTCGAAGCGCTCCGGGGTGAGCCGGTCGATGACGCCGTCGTCGAGCACGCCCGCGGTGTGCACGACCGTGGTCAGCGGGTGCTCCGC
>NZ_JBHWIE010000428.1:0-5528 GCF_042732085.1 Actinosynnema sp. NPDC059797 | reverse complement strand
CCTCGGGGCTGTCGTGGCCCAGCACCGCGGCCACGTGCGTGCGCACCAGGTCCAGCAGCAGCGCGTCGCGGTCGGCCTCGGGCAGCTCGGCCAGCCGCGAGGCGAGGGTGGTGCCGCCGGACGCGGCGTTGGCCGTGCCCGCGGCGCGCCTGCCCGCCACCGGCACCAGGCCGCGCAGGAGCGCGGGCACGCCGTCCACGCGGGCGCGCAGCGCGCCCAGGTCCACCCGGACCGGGGCGACCACGGGCTCGCCGGTGGTCAGGGCGGCGTCGAACAGCGCCAGGTTCTCCTCGGGCGTGAGGCCCGGCATCCCGGAGCGCTCGATGCGCTGGAGCGCCGCCGCGTCGAGCACCGAGCCCATGCCGCCGTCGCCGAGCCACAGGCCCCAGGTCAGCGCGGTCGCGGGCAGGCCCTCGGCGCGCCGCCGCTCGGCCAGCGCGTTGAGGAACAGGTTGGCCGCGGCGTAGTTGCCCTGGCCGGGGTTGTCCAGCAGCGCGGCCAGCGACGAGTACAGGACGAACGCCTTGAGGTCGCGGTCGCGGGTCAGCTCGTGCAGGTGCCAGGCGGCGTCGGTCTTGGGCCGCAGCACCGAGTCCAGGTGCTCGTCGGTGAGCGTGCCCACGGTGCCGTCGGCGACGACGCCCGCCGTGTGCACGACGCCGGTCAGGTCCGCGATGCCGTCCAGGGTGGCGGCCAGCGCGTCCCGGTCGGACACGTCGCACGCCACCACGTCCACCGCCGCGCCCAACCCGGCCAGCTCGTCGCGCAACTCCACCGCGCCCGGCGCGTCCAAGCCACGACGCGAGGTCAGCACCAGGCTGCGCACGCCGTGCCGGACGACCAGGTGCCGGGCCACCAGCGCGCCCAGGCCACCCGTGCCGCCGGTGACCAGCACCGTCCCGTCCCAGGGCGACTCGCCGCCCTCGGTCACCGGGACGCGCGCCAGCCTCGGCACGCTGACCTGCCCGCCGCGCACGGCCAGCTCCGGTTCGCCGGAGGCCACGGCGTCGAGCAGCCGCGCCGCCGACTCGGGCGCGTCGTCGAGGTCGACCAGGGTGAAGCGGTCGGGGTTCTCCGCCTGCGCGGCCCGCACCAGGCCCCACACCGGGGTCTGCGCCAGGTCCGCGTCGACCACGTCGCGGGTGACCACGGCCAGCCGCGAGGAGGCGAACCGCTCGTCGGCCAGCCACGCCCGCACCAGCTCCAGCACCGCGCCCAGCGCGGAGCGGACGGCGGAGGGCACGTCGCCGTCGGCCGACGGGACGCGGAACAGCACGATCTCGGGCACGGTCGCGCCGCGCGCCAGGGTGTCGCCGAGGCCGGGCAGGTCGTCGAACGCGGCCACGCCGGGCAGGTCGAGGCCGGCGCCGAGCACCGCCGCGCGGCCGATCCTGGCCGGCGCCACCGACCGGGAGGTCCACTCCAGCCGGAACAGCGACTCGTGGTGCTCGCGCCGGGCCGCCTCCAGCTGCTCGGCGGTGACCGCGCGGGAGACGAACGACCCGATCGTGGCGACCGGCGCGCCCAGCGGGTCGGTGACGGTCAGCGAGACGGCGTCCGAGCCGGCCGGGGTGATCCGCACCCGGACCGCCGAGGCGCCCGAGGCGTGCAGCGCCACGTCGTTCCAGGCGAACGGGATGCGCACCTCGCCGTCCGGGCCGGGCGCGGCGCCCGCGGCATCGATGGCGTGCAGCGACGCGTCCAGGATCGCCGGGTGCAGGCCGAAGGACGCGGCGGCTGCCGTGCTGCCCTCGGGCAGCGCGACCTCGGCGTACACCTCGGCGGACGGGCCGGAGCCGCGCCGCCACACCTTGCGCAGGCCCTGGAAGACGGGGCCGTAGCCGTAGCCCTGGGCCGCCAGGTCCTCGTACACGGTCGTCACGTCGACCGCGGTGGCGTCACGCGGCGGCCACGTCTCCAGCGAGTCGCCCGCCGGCGCGGGCTCGGCCGACAGCACGCCGCCCGCGTGCCGCGTCCACACCGCGTCGCCGGCCGCGTTCTCCGGCCGGGAGTAGACGGCGATGGTGCGGCGACCGCCCTCGTCCGGGGCGTCCACGACGACCTGGAGCACCACGCCGCCGCGCTCGGGCAGCACCAGCGGCGCCTCCAGCGCCAGCTCCTCCAGCAGGCCGCAGCCGACCTGGTCGCCCGCGCGCACGGCCAGCTCCACGAACGCGGTGCCGGGCAGCAGGACCGTGCCGGAGATGGTGTGGTCGCCCAGCCACGGGTGGGTGCGCAGCGACACCCGGCCGGTGAGCACGACGCCCTCGCCGCCCGCGAGGCCGACGACCGCGCCGACCAGCGGGTGGTCGGCGGAGAGCTGGCCGAGGTCGGTGGCGTCGGCGGAACCCGCGTCGCCCGCCAGCCAGTAGCGCTTGCGCTGGAACGCGTACGGCGGCAGGTCGACGCGCTTGCCGCTGCCCGCCGGCAGCAGCGAGGTCCACCGGACCGAGCCGCCGCGCACGTGGGCCAGGGCGACGGCCGAGCGGACCTCGGCCACCTCGTCGCGGTCGCGGCGCAGCAGCGCGGCGAACGCCACGTCCTCCGCGTCGCCCTCCTCGCCGCCGACGCAGTCCTGGGCCATGGCGGTGAGCACCGCGTCCGGCCCGATCTCCAGGAACGTGGTGACGCCGCGCGCCGCCAGCTCGCGCACGCCGTCGCGGAACCGCACGGCCTCGCGGACGTGCCGCACCCAGTACTCCGGGGAGCACAGCTGCTCGGACGTGGCCAGCCTGCCGGTCACGTTCGACACGACCGGCACCTTCGGCGGCGAGTAGGTCATGACCTCGGCGACCCGGCGGAACTCCGCCAGCATCGGCTCCATCAGCGGCGAGTGGAACGCGTGCGACACGCGCAGCCGCTTGGTCTTGAAACCCTTGGCCGCCAGCGCCTCGGCGACCTCCAGCACGGCGCCCTCGACACCGGAGATCACCACGGCGGCGGGCCCGTTGACCGCCGCGAGGCCGACCTCGTGCTCGCGGCCGGCCAGCAGCGGCAGCACGTCGTCCTCGCCGGCGCGCACGGACACCATCGCGCCGCCGGTCGGCAGCGCCTGCATCAGCCTGCCCCGGGCGCCGACCAGCAGGGCCGCGTCCTCCAGGGACAGCACGCCGGCGACGTGCGCGGCGGTCAGCTCGCCCAGCGAGTGCCCGGCCAGGTGGTCGGGGCGCAGGCCCCAGGACTCGACCAGCCGGAACAGGGCGGTCTCGACGGCGAACAGCGCGCTCTGCGCGTAAGCGGTCTGGTCGAGCAGGGCGGCCAGCTCGGAGCCCTCCTCGGCGAACAGCACGTCGCCGAGCGGGTGCGGGAGCTGGAGGTCGAGGTAGCCGCACGCGGCGTCGAGCGCGCGGGCGAACACCGGGTACGCGAGGTACAGCTCGCGGCCCATGGACAGCCGCTGCGAGCCCTGGCCGGTGAACAGGAACGCCAGCTCGCCCGAGCCGGTCGCGCCGCGCACCAGCCCGGCGGCGTCCTCGCCACCGGCCAGCGCGGTCAGGCCGCGCAGCGCCTCGGCGCGGTCCTGCGCGAACACCACCGCGCGGTGCTCCAGCGCGGCCCGGCGGCCGGCGAGCTCGTGGGCGGTGTCGACGAGGTCCACGTCGGAGTCCAGGAACCCGGCGAGGCGGGCGGCCTGGTCGCGCAGCGCCGCCTCGGAGCGCCCGGACACGACCAGCGGCAGCGCGCCGGGCACGGGCGCCTCGTCCGCGCCGCCGCCGACCAGGGACGGCGCGGGCTCCTCGATGATCACGTGCGCGTTGGTGCCGCTCACGCCGAACGACGACACCGCGCCCCGGCGGGGGCGGTCGAACGCCTCCCACGGGCGCGGCTCGGTCAGCAGCTCGACGCGGCCGGACGACCAGTTGACGTGCGGGGTGGGCTCGTCCACGTGCAGCGTCTTGGGCAGCACGCGGTCGCGCATGGCGTACATGAGCTTGATGACGCCGGCGACGCCGGCCGCGGCCTGCGAGTGGCCGATGTTGGACTTGATCGAGCCGAGCCACAGCGGCCGGTCCCCGGGGCGGTCCTGGCCGTAGGTGGCGAGGATGGCCTGGGCCTCGATCGGGTCGCCCAGGCGGGTGCCGGTGCCGTGCGCCTCGACGGTGTCGACCTCGTGCGGCTCCAGCCCGGCGTTGGCCAGCGCCTGCCGGATGACGCGCTGCTGCGACGGGCCGCTGGGCGCGGTGAGGCCGTTGGACGCGCCGTCCTGGTTGATCGCGGTGCCCTTCACGACACCGAGCACGCGGTGGCCGTTGCGGATCGCGTCGGACAGCCGCTCCACGACCAGCACGCCGACGCCCTCGGCCCAGCCGGTGCCGTCGGCGGCGGCGGCGAACGGCTTGCACACGCCGTCGGGCGCGAGGCCGCGCTGGGTGCTGAACGCGGTGAACGCGCCGGGGTGCACCATGACCGCGACGCCGCCGGCCAGCGCCAGGGAGCACTCGCCGTCGCGCAGCGCCTGCACGGCCAGGTGCAGCGCCACCAGCGAGCCCGAGCACGCCGTGTCGATCGAGACCGTGGGCCCCTCGAAGCCGAACGAGTAGGCCAGCCGGCCGGACACCACGCTGGGCGCGTTGCCGGTCAGCAGGTAGCCGTCGAGGCCCTCCGGCGCCTGGTGCAGCCGCGGGCCGTACTCCTGGGGCTCGACGCCGATGTAGACGCCGGTCTGGCTGCCGCGCAGCGCCAGCGGGTCGACGCCCGCGTGCTCCAGCGCCTCCCACGCGGTCTCCAGGACCAGCCGCTGCTGCGGGTCCATGGCCAGCGCCTCGCGCGGGCTGATGCCGAAGAAGTCGGCGTCGAACTCGGCGGCCTCGGTGAGGAAGCCGCCCTTGCGGACGTAGGACTTGCCGGGCTTGCCGGGGTCCGGGTCGAACAGCGCGTCCAGGTCCCAGCCGCGGTCGTCGGGGAAGTCGGCGATGACGTGGCGGTGGTCCGCCACGATCCCCCACAGCTTCTCCGGGGTGTCGCTGCCGCCGGGGTAGCGGCAGCCGACGCCCACGATGGCGATCGGGTCGTCGTGCCGGCCGGCCACGGGCTTGGCCACCGCGACAGCCTTGGTGAGCCGCTCGCCGAGCAGCACGCCGCGCACGAACTTCGCGGCGGCCAGCGGCGTGGGGTGGTCGTAGACGAGCGTCACCGGCAGGTCGAGGCCCGTGGCGGCGGTCAGCCTGCGGTGCAGGTCGACCGAGGCGAGGGAGTCGAAGCCCACCTCGCGGAAGGGCCGCGAGGGCTCCACCTGGTCGGGCGCGTCCGGCAGGACCGCCTTGAGCGCGGCGACGGCCTGCTCCTGCACGATGCCGAGCAGCACGCGAACCTGCTCGGCCACCGGCAGGTCGACCAGCCGCGCGCGCAGCGCGCTGGTGTCGGCGGGCTGGGGCGTGACGTTCTCGGACTCGCTCATCCGCGCTCCACTGGTCTGGCTGGTCGATCGCCGGCGGCGCTGGTCGAACACCCGCCGATCGCGGGTCGAACTTCGGACACGGCACGCCCCGCGACCGGCTGGGTCGCGGGACGGCGTGGTGGTGCTGGTG
>NZ_JBHWIE010000427.1:0-5532 GCF_042732085.1 Actinosynnema sp. NPDC059797 | reverse complement strand
CCCTCACGCGGTGCGGAGTGGCGGTCGGGTACGACGCGGAGGTCATCGCGTCCCGCCGCGGCGGCGGGTACTGGCTCGCCGCCGAGGGCGACGGGAAGTCCCTGCCGAACCTGCTGGTCGAGGTCACCGCGTCGGGCTCGGTGGTGCGCGAGGTGCCGCTGCCCGCCGAACTGGCCGCGACCGCCACGGGCAACGGCTTCGAGGGCGTGACGACCACCGGGCGCGGCGCGGGCGAGCAGGTCTGGGTGGCCGTGCAGCGGGAGTGGCGGGCGGACGTGCGGGGTCAGGCGACCCTGGCCCGCTTCACCCCGGCCACGGGCGAGTGGGCGTTCGCCGCGTACCCGCTGGACGCCGCCGCCACCGGGTGGGTCGGGCTGTCCGAGGTGACCGCGCTGGGCGACCGCGCGCTGCTGGTGCTGGAGCGGGACAACCAGCGCGGTGACGCGGCGCGGACCAAGAAGGTGTACCGGGTGGAGCTGGCAGGCCTCGCGCCGGTGCCGGCCGGGCAGCCGAAGCCCGTGGTGGCCAAGCGGCTGGTCCGCGACCTGCTGCCGGCCCTGACCGCCGGCGGTGGCGTCGCGCACGACAAGCCGGAGGGCCTGGCCGTGGTGGGCGCGCGGCTGGTGGGCGTGGTCGACAACGACGGGCTGGAGGACGCGCCGGGCGAGTCGGTGTTCCTGCGGCTCGGGTGGGTCCGCTAGGCACCCGGCTCCCGGATCCGGCGCGCGAGGGGTCATGATGGGCGGGTGGAGTCCACCCGTGTGGACCGCTGGCTGTGGGCGGTCCGGCTGACCAAGACCCGGAACGACGCCGCCGACGCCTGCCGGGGCGGCCACGTGCGGGTGAACGACCGACCGGCCAAGCCGGCCACCACGATCGTGCCCGGTGACGAGGTGCGGGCCCGGGTCGGGCACGTCACCCGGGTCGTGGAGGTCGTGCGGGTGATCCAGAAGCGGGTGGGCCCGGCGGAGGCCGCGGCCTGCTTCCTCGACCGGACGCCCAAGCCGCCGCCCGAGGCGCTGGTGCCCGTGGCCCGCCGGGAGCGGGGCGCGGGGCGGCCGACCAAGCGGGAGCGCCGGGTGCTCGACAGGTTCCGCGAGCAGGGGCTCTGACGCGGCGGGCCGGACCTCGGTGGCCCGGCCGGGGCGGGCCCCCCCGGGGGGCGCGCCCCCCCCCGCGGCGGGTCAGGCGGTGGTGCCGGTGACCGACGAACCGGACCTGGTGACGTAGTAGGTCACCTTGGCGCCGCTCCAGTAGTGGAAGGTGAGCGTCACCCGCGCGTTGTCGTTGACCTCGGCGAAGAAGTCCGGGGTCAGCGTGGTGGCGCCGGTGGTGTAGTTCGGCGCGAACGTGCGGTCGAACTCCTTGAACGACGTCCAGTTGTGCGGGCCCGCGTTCGAGCCGTCGGCGTACTTGGCCTCCATGGTGGCCAGCAGGTCGCCGCGGAACGCCGTCGGGATCGCGAACGACGAGGTCGTGCCGGTCGCGTTCCGGAGCACAGGGGTGTCGTGGGTGATGAGGTTGATCCGCCACGGCACGCCCTGCGAGAACCGCGCGTGCAGCACCGCGTTGACCCCGTAATCCCGCGCCCCGCTCAGCCGGGTGATCAGGGACGCGCTGAGGGTCAGCTGGTCGCCCGACACCGCGTAGTCGGTGCCGCGCACCAGCTCGGTGCCGCCGTGGCGCAGGCCGGCGAACGAGGTGCCGTTGGTGTTCAGGGTGATCGCCTTGGCCGTGACGGGGCTCGACTTCGCGGAGAACACCTGGTCGGTGGACGCGGTGCCGGACCGGGTCGTCCAGCTCGACTTGATCTGGGCGAACAGCTCGGGGTCGCTCCACTGGAACGAGGTGCGGCCGAAGTGCTGGCCGTTGTCCCACAGCATGGTGGTGATCTTCTTGGCCTTGGCGTAGTGGCCCAGGTACTCGAAGAACTTCAGCTTCTCGCCCTGCTGGATGGTGCCGGTGTGCCGGTCGAAGCCGAGCAGGCCGAACTCGCCGAGGATGACCGGGACGCCGCGGGCGATGAAACCGTTGTGCACGCGGTCGAACGCGGCGACCAGGTCCTGCTGCGCGGTGGCGTCGAAGCGCGTGCCGCCGGCCACGTTGACGCTGAACGGCCAGTAGCCGTAGTAGTGGACGGTCGCGATGATGTTGCGGTCGTCCAGCGCGGCCAGGGTGGCGTTCAGCTCGTCGACGCGGGCCTGGTCGGCCGAGGTGTGCAGGGTCGGCAGCACGAGCAGGCGCGTGGCGTTGCCGCCGCCCGAGCGGCGCACGATCGAGTGGAACGAGGTGTTCAGCTGGTGGAGCAGCTCGGCGTTCTGCGCGTCGCCGGAGCTGTTGCTGAACTGCGGCTCGTTGACGCTCTCGAACACCAGCTTCGACGAGGAGTCGCGGAACGCGGAGGCGATCTGCGTCCAGGTCGCGTTGTAGCGGGCGAGCACGCCGGTGCGGTCGGCGGGCATGTTCGAGATCCACTGCCACGAGTCGTGGTGGATGTTGATCATCACGTAGAAGCCGTCCGCCAGCGCCCAGCCGACGACCTCCTTGACGCGGGTCAGGTAGGCCGCGTCGATGGTGTAGCCGGGCGCGCCGCCCTGGTGCTGGCCCCAGGTGACGGGGATGCGGATGCTCTTGTAGCCCTGGGCCTTGATGTTGTCGAGCAGCGCCTCGGTCACGCGCGGGTTGCCCCACGAGGTCTCGTCGTCGCCCGTGGCGTCGAAGGAGTTGCCGAGGTTCCAGCCCGGCTCCATCGCGGCGACCGCGGCCATCGCGTCACCCGCGGGCGGGTTCGTGGTCGTGGTCGTGGTGGTCGTGGTGGTGGTCGTCGTGGTGGTCGTGCTCGTGGTCTGGCCGGTGCAGGCCACGCCGTTGAGCGCGAACGACGACGGCGCCGTGTTGGCGCCGGTCCACGTCCCGTTGAAGCCGAAGGAGACGGTGGCGCCGGTGGCGATCCTGGCGTTGTAGCCGACGTTGGTCGCGGTGACGTCGGCGCCGGCCGCGGTGACGGTCGCGCCCCACGCCTGCGTGACCTGCTGGCCCGACGGGAAGGACCAGGTCAGCCGCCACCCGTCGACCGGGTCGCCCAGGTTGGTCACGGCCACGTTCCCGGTGAACCCGCCCTGCCACTGCGCGGGCGTCGTGTACGCCACCCGGCAGCCCGCCGCCGCCTGGGCGCTGGTGGCGGCCACCAGGCCCGTGCCCGTGACGACCGCGACGACGCCGGTCACCAGCAGGCCGAGCCACCAGCGGATCGTTCGTGTCCTGCCGCGCAAGTCGGCCATGGTGCTCCTCGTTCGTCGCAGGGGGCAGCGGGGAGGAGGGAACCGAGCGCGCGTCTGCCACCGGGCACTGCGGCGTGTTCCGGTGCTGCCTCGCAAGATGTTGACCACGCCGCCCGGGGGGCGCAAGGGTTTCGACTCAAATCGACTGGGCGCGGGCGTGGCGTCAACCCGGCGCTTCGAAACGGCGCCCGCGCGTTCGACGCGGTGTCGAATCCGTTCGACGAACGCCCCGTCGAACGCGCCGGTCTCCCGCGCCGGTCTCACGGACAGGTGAACCTCGGCCCGGTCGGGTGGAATCCGGCGCACAGCGGGTACACCGTGCTTTCAGGCACCGACGACACCGGAGGAGCCACCGTGGAACGAGGCAGCGCACAGCACGGCCCCATGCTGGACGACCAGCTCAAGCAGGAAGTGGAGAACGAGCTGCGGGCGACCGGGCCGACCCGCGCCGAGGACTGGCGCGACCCGGAGTTCCCGGACGCCGAGGAGGCGCGCGAGCTGGGCCTGGACCGGTCCCCGCGTGCCGAGCGGCCCGGGAGCTGACCCGCGCCGGGGCGGGCGGGGTCGGGTCGTCGCCCGGCCCCGCCCACCCGGGGTGACCGGGCGGTGCGACCCGCCGCCCGGCCTGCGGTCCACTGTGGACGTCAGGCCCGGTCGGCGCCCACCCGGCTGAAGTGGAACGGGCAGTGCGTGCCGCCCGTGCCGATGGTGGTCGCCCGCTCGAACCGGAAACCGTGCCGGTCCGGGTCGATCGCGTCGATCCAGTTCCGGTCGAACTCGCACATCACCGGCGCCAGCTCCGGCGCGGCGTTCGCCACGAGCACGTCGTAGTAGAAGCAGCGGTGCACGTCCGCGTGGAACCGGTGGTCGTCGTCGACCGGGTGCCGGAAGGCGAACCCGGCGCCGAACGAGGTGGTCTCGCGGTCCTTGGCCAGTGCCACCATCGCCCGGTACGGGTCGGGCTCGGCGTCGAGCGCCGCGCGGACGGACTCCCGCACGACGGGGGCGAGCGGTTCGACGAAGGCCGCGCGCACGACCTCCACGGCCCCGTCGTCGCCGAGGTGGGGGCGCAGGAGTTCCCAGGCGGCCACCAGGACCAGCGTCATGCGCAGGTTGTGGCGGGCGGGCTCGTCCACGACCAGGCGCCGGTTGGCGGCCACCAGGCGCTCGTGCCGGTCGCGGACGGCGGCGGGGAGGTCGTCGGGCAGGCCGCGCTCGCGGGTCACCGCGGCGAGGTGGGCCAGGACGCCGTCGACGACCGCGGCGGTGTCGGCGTCGGGGTCGGGGACGTAGTGGTCGGTGGTCACGTCTCGTGGTCCTTCCGGGACGGGCCCGGTCCCGGGGACGACGCGGTGCCGCGCGGGGCGGACCGGCCGTGCTCGCGACCAGGCGAGCACACCGGCGCACTCCACCGACCTACCGGCGCCGACGAGCTTCGTGTGTTTGTTGGCGCCGCCATGCTACGGCAGCGGCGGGTCCGCGGGTCGTCCGCGCTCCGCCCTCCCGCCGCGACCGGACGGGCGCGACCCGTTGCGCCGAACGGCGGTCGGCACGACCGGACAGCGGAACGCGCCGACCCCCGAACGGTCCTATTAGGACGGAGCGACTGGGCCGCGCGCAGCAGGCCGGTACGACGATCGCGAACGCGAACCCCTACGGACCGGCCCCTCGCCGCTCGAAATCTTCGTCAAATTTTCCGAAACTTTTCGCTCGTGACGCGACATCCCCAAGCACGGTTCGACACCGCCTTGAAGATCGACATCAGCCGGTGAAACAGGGCTCTCAACTGGGCATTCAGCATTTTCGAGCCGATTCGGTGCCGGAGGACCGCGCGGCGCCCGACGCGGGACCGGGAAGGCCCCACCGGGCGCAAGCCTCGAACTTCGGGCGTTTCCACGCTTGCCAGGCAGATCTGTTTCGGTTGATACTGCTGAAAGTTTCAGGCCGGATGCGGTCGGGTACCGCCCCCGACGGCCTCCCCCTGCCCGATCACCCAGTGCTCCCCAGAAGGTGTCAAACATGAAGCTGACAGCGAAGTCAGTGTCACGGGTCGCGCTCGTGTCGACGCTCGTGGCCGCCTCCGCCGGCGCGGTGGTGCTGGCCGCGTCGCCCGCCAGCGGCGCCGCGTCCACGCTCGCCGCCGCGGCGCAGCAGAGCGGTCGCTACTTCGGCACGGCGGTGGCCGCGAACAAGCTGGGCGACTCGACCTACGTCGGGATCGTGAACCGCGAGTTCGACATGATCACGGCCG
>NZ_JBHWIE010000426.1:0-5562 GCF_042732085.1 Actinosynnema sp. NPDC059797 | reverse complement strand
GCCCGGCACCGAGCACAGCGTCGAGGGCTTCGTGCACGCGGGCGCGGTGCACGTCGCCGGCGTCACGGACAAGCGCACCCTGGACCCGTTCCGCATCGAACTGGCGCACCGGCACCCCAGCCTGCTGCCGCCCGCCGCGCTCGACCGCGTGCACGACGTCACCGCGCGCGTCGTGGCCGCGCTCGGCCTCGACGACTGCACCTTCCACCTGGAGTGCATGGTCGGCCCGGACGGGCGGGTGCGGCTGGTCGAGGTCGGCGCGCGCGGCGGCGGCGACTTCATCGCCTCGCACCTGGTCACCCTGGCCACCGGCCGGTCGTTCGCGGAGAACTCGGTGAGGGTGGCCACGGGTCGCCCGCCCCTGGCCGCCGCCGGCCTGCCGCTGGGCGCGTGCGTGCGCAAGCTGGTGACCGACCGGACCGGGGTGGTGGCCGCGTACGCCGGGCTGGACGACGCCGCACGCACGAGCGGGGTGCGCCACCTGGTGGTGGAGCGGCCGGTCGGCGCCCGGGTCGACCAGCCGCCCGTCGACTACAAGTCCTGCATCCTGGGCGCGGTCATCGCAGTCGGGGCCACCCCGCGCGAGGCGGAGGCCGCGGCCGAAGCAGCCGCCGAAGCGGTGGCCGTCACTGTGAAGACACGGGCGGACACCTTCCGTGAAGAAGCGGTAAGCTCAATGACGCTGAGTTAAGGCCTGGTAAATCCTGGGGGAGGCTGTCCACCTTGTTCGGCTTCAGTGTGCTCGGATCGCTGCGCGTCCATTCCGGTGACGAAGTGGTGCCCGTGCCGTCGAGACGTCAGCGCGTCGTCCTGGCGGTGCTGCTGCTCAATACCGGGCGAACCCAGCCGGTCGACCGGATAGCGGCTGCGGTGTGGCCTTCCGAAGGGCCGAAGAACCCCGAGAACCAAATCGCCATCTGCGTGCACGGTATTCGCCGCAAGTTCGCCGATCACGGTATGCCGGAAAGCCTCGTCCGGACCGATCCGGGCGGTTATTCGGCGGACGTCGCGCCCGACCGCGTCGACACGGGCCGGATCCTCGCCCTGACCGCGACCGCCGCCGAGCTGGACCGGGCGGGCCTGGCCGAGGAAGCCGTCCGCCGCTACCGCCAGGCCCTGGCCCTGTGGCGCGGCCCGCTGCTCCAGGGGCTCGACGTGCCCGCGCTCGCGCCCGAGTCCCGCTGGTGGGCGGAGAAGCGCGTCGACGTGGTGGAGCAGCTGGCCCGCCTGGAACTCGCCCTGGGCAGGTCGCGGGACGTCCTGCCCGACCTGACCGCGCTCGTCGCCGAGCACCCGCTCCGCGAGAACCTCCAGCGCCTGCTCATCACCGCGCTCTACCACAGCGGGCGCCGCGCCGACGCCCTGCACGCCTACTTCGTCGCGCAGCGGGACCTGCGGGCGGGCGCGGGCATCGACCCGTCGTCCGAGCTGCGGCGGCTGCACCGCGACATCCTCAACGACGTCACCCCGAACGTACTGGCCGTCGCCTGACGGGGCGGGCGCCGGACGCGGTCCACCGTGGACTGTCCTCTGTGGGCGGCGAACGGGTGTCCCGGGGTGATCGACCGGTTCGCCGGCGCGCCGGTGCGGAGCAACTGCCGACCGCCGTCCCCGGTGGAGCCGACCCGGTCCGGCGACCGGGTCCGCCATGCTGGTCGCCATGATCGGAGATGGCGGGTGGTCCACCCTCGGTTGGCACGGCTGGGCGGACCTCGACGAGGTGCGGGCGCTGCTGGAGGCGGGCGCGGACCCGAACGCGGGCGGGCGATACCAGGGGCCGCCGCTGCACGTGGCGGCCGAGCGCGGTTCCGCCGAGGTGGTGGCCGAACTCGCGCGGCGGGTGGGCGACGTGGACGCGTGGTGGGGCGGGCGCACCGCGCTCTGGCGCGCGGTGGCGGCGAACCGGCCGGACAACGCCCGCGCGCTGGCGGAGGCGGGCGCGGCCCCCTGGCGGGACATGATGTCGGGCTGGCCGCCGGGCCGGCTGAGCCTGGCCGGACCCGCACCGGACCTGTTCGCGCCCCGGGACCGGCTGACCCCCGAGGAGGCCGCGGCGGTGGAGGAGAGCCGGCGGTTGATCGCCGCGGTCGGCGACGGGGACCGGGAGGGCATCGGGGTCGCGTGCGTCGCGGGCGTGGACGCCGCCGAGGCGGTGCGCAGGCTCGACGCCGAGGTCGTCGAGGGCGACACCGGGCTGATGTGGGCCAGGTGGCAGCAGGACCCGAACGGCTCGGAGGTCATCCGCACGATGGGGGTCACCGACGTGCCCGGCGGGTGCGTGGTGGCCCAGCCGTGGGCCTACGGGCCGAGCACGCCCGGGGTGACGAAGGCGCTGTCGGCGGGCACGACCTGCTACGGCATGTACGCGAACCCCAAGAGCGGCAACCAGGGCAGCATCACCCGCGACGGCGAGGTGGTCGGCTGGGACCTGCACCCCGGCGGCGGCCCGGACGAGCACGACGGGCACGACGAGGTGCTGCTGTCCTACCTGTACCAGTACCGGGCGCTCGCGTACTGCTTCGCCCGCGTGGGGCTGGCGCCGGTCGACGACCGCGCGGTCAGCGGGCCGCCGGACGCGTGGGTGCGGCTGCCCGAGCGCGACTACTGGGCCTGACGGACGCGCGGGCCTGACGAACGCGGAACCCCGGCGCACCTCGGGTCGAGGAGGCGCCGGGATTCCGCGTCCGATCACCGGTTGGCGTCGACCAGGTCCTCGTCCCGAGGTCGGGGAGCGGTGTCCTCCAGGGCCGCGCCCTCGACGTCCAGGACGGGCAGCCACCGCAGCCACTTGGGCAGCCACCACGCCTTCTCGCCCAGCAGCGCCAGGGCGGCCGGGACGATGACCATGCGGACCACGAAGGCGTCCACCAGGATGCCGATCGCGAGGGCGAAGGCGATGGACTTGATCGGGCCCTCGCCCGCCGGGACGAAGCCGGCGAACACCGAGAACATGATCAGCGCGGCGGCCACGACCACGGGCGCGGCCTGGCGGAAGCCGGTGGTGATGGAGTCGCGCGGCGACCGGCCGCGGTGGTGCGCCTCGTGCATCCGGGACACCAGGAAGATCTGGTAGTCCATGGCCAGGCCGAACAGGATGCCGACCATCAGGATCGGCGTCAGGCTCAGCAGCGGGCCGGTGCCGTCGAGGTTGACCGCGTCGGCCAGCCAGCCCCACTGGAACACCGCCACCGTCGCGCCGAGCGAGGCGCCGATGGTGAGCAGGAAGCCCAGCACGCCCACGAGCGGGACCAGGATCGACCGGAACACCAGGACCAGCAGGATCAGGGCCAGGCCGACGACCAGGGCCAGGTAGATCGGCATGGCCTCGTCGAGGGCGACCGCGACGTCCACGCTGACCGCGGTGGTGCCGGTGACGTAGGTCGTCGCGCCGTCGACGCCGGCCAGGTGGGCGCGCAGGTCGTCCACCAGGCGCTCGGTGGCCTCGGTGGCGGGCCCGGACTCGGGGATGACGGTGAGCATCGCGGCGGAGCCGTCGGCGTTGGGCGTCGGCGGCGTGACCAGGGCGACGTCGTCGATGCCCTGGATGCCCTGGAGGGTCCCGGCGGCGGTCTGCGCCGCGTTGTCGCCCTCGAACAGCACGACCAGCGGGCCGTTGAAGCCCTCGCCGAAGCCGTCGGCGAGCAGCCGGTCCGCGCGTTCCTGGGAGGAGCCGGCGGGCGGCGCCATGACCAGGGTGGTCTGCATGGAGGTGACGGGCACCGCGATGACGCCCAGGCCGATGACCGCGAGCAGCAGCGTGGCGACCCGGTTGCGGGTCACGCCGCCGACCCAGCCGCGGAAGAAACCGCGGTCCCGGGCGTCCTCGGGGGTGTCGCCGCCCCCGGTGGCCGGCGCCGGCCCGGTGCGCTGCTTGCGGGGCAGCGCGCGCCTGCCGAGGTAGCTCAGCACCGCCGGCACGAGAGTGACCGCGACCAGCACGGCGACGATGATCGTCAGCGCGGCGGCCACGCCCATCTGGGTCAGGAACGGGATGCCGACCACGGTCAGGCCGGCCAGGGCGATGACCACGGTCAGGCCGGCGGTGACGACCGCGGAGCCCGCCGTGCCCACTGCGGTGCCGATGGCGTCGCCGACGTCCTTGCCCTCGCGCAGCTCCTGCCGGTAGCGGGTGATGATGAACAGCGCGTAGTCGATGCCCACGGCCAGGCCCAGCATCGCGGCCAGGATCGGGGTGGTGGACTGGAGGTCCATGAAACCGGTGGCGATGGTGATGCCCAGCGCGCCGATGCCCACGCCGACCGCGGCGGTGAGCAGGTTCATCCCCGCCACCACCAGCGAGCCGTAGGTCAGGGCCAGGATCAGCAGGGCGACCACGACGCCGATGACCTCCGCCGCGCCGCCGATGTGCGGCGGCGCCTGGACGGCCTCACCGGTGACCTCGGCGGTCAGCCCGCCGGCACGGGCGCCCTCGACGGCGTCGGTCAGCGCGGTGCGCTGCTCCTCGGTCACCTCGCCGGCCTTGGCCTCGTAGGTCACCGTGCTGTAGGCGGTGTCCTGCCCGGCGTTCACGGCCGGGGCCTGCGGGTCGAGCGGGTTGCTCGCCGAGGTCACGCCGGGCAGCGTGCCCAGCTCCTGCACCAGCCCGGCGACGCGCTGGGCGTTCTCCGGGGTGGTCAGCTGCTGACCGTCCGGGGCCTTGACCACCACGCGGGCGGTCGCGCCGCCCTGGGAGCCGAACTCCTCCTTGATCTTGTCAAGGGCGGTGGTGGACTCCTGGCCGGGGATGGAGAAGGAGTTGGCCGTCGCCCCGGACAGGGTCACCGCGCCGACGGCGGTGCCGGCGAGCACCAGCAGCCACAACAGGACGACGACCAGTCGGCGCCGGTGCGCGCCGAAGCCGAGTCGGTAGAGCAGGCGTGCCATGGGGGATCAAGCCTCCACCTGGGAGAGGTCGGACGGGGAAGGGGAGGGAGAGCGGTGGCCGAGGGCGTCGAGGCAGGTCGTGACGATGTGGGGCCGCCAGCCGGTCTTGTCGCCGTCGCGGTTGGCGGACAGGCTGAGCACGGCCAGGGCGGCGAGCATCCCGACGACGCGGACCAGCCGCTCGGTGTCGCCGGAGTCGGGGGTGACCCCGAACACGTCGAAGACGAGCCGGTCGACGCCCGCCAGCCCGTTGTCCTCGTCGTCGGCCTCGTCGGTGCCGAGCGTGTTGATCGCCCGGGACGCCAGCGCCACCAGGCCGGGCCGTTCGAGGGCGACGTCGACCAGCAGCTCGACGGCCCGCCGGTCGCGCGCCGGGCCGTCCGGCAGCCGCGACACCTGGTCCAGCACGTGCTGGCTCTGCGTGCGGCCCATCTCCATCGCGGCCTCGAACAGGGCTTCCTTGCTGGGGAAGTGGTGCAGCAGCCCGGCCTTGGACAGGCCGACGGCGTCGGCGAGGTCCTTCAGCGACGTGTGGGCGAACCCGTGCCGCGCGAACAGGCCCGCCGCGCGGTCGAGGATCCGCTCGTCGACGTACCGGCGGGTCAGTCGTGCCATGGTTCCGACGGTACCCACCCACCTACCGGTTCGGTCGGTCGACCGCCCGAACCGGTAGGTGGG